>JBJKSK010000371.1:0-6124 GCA_046704125.1 Desulfobacterales bacterium
GGCATTTCAGATGCCCATACCGAGGCCACCCTCGAGACGGTAGGCGGTCTGATCACGCGCTTCAGAAACGACGTAGAAAGTTTTTATGCACCCGAGGACCTGGAAAAAGGATTCATCGTATCGCGAAACCGGGATGGCCAACCCAAAAAATATCCCATCCTCACCGTCAGCGCCGTCGTGCTGGCCTTTCCCGCCGGACGGGATGCGGGTACCACCACCGAAGAGATCAGCGGAATCATCGCCAGCCTGAAAAAGTGCGCCAAATCCCGGCCGGATCATATCTGCTTTCGCCGCTTCCAGGCCGGCGGCCAATACGGCCCGTTTTCTTCTGGCATCAGATCCGTACGCGCCGAACAAATCACGGTTCAAGACGACCTCGCAGCTCAAACATTTTTTTGATATCCGGCTAATAATTTCCTAACATTCCCATCCTATATTGGAAGCACCGAAAGATGCTTTCGACGGGACCATCCTGGTTCTGTTCAATTATGAAGATTGAGGAGGGGGAGCGTAACCCTGATGTCGCCACCTTGTATTCATTTTTCCCTATCTTTCGATTTTTTTCACCTAAGGAGGTAAGGAATGAAAACCGTTTTCAAACTCGTTTTTGTGCTTGTTTTTGCACTTAGCGCCGTTTCGGTCCAGGCGGCGGAAACACTCAACGGAGCCGGAGCATCTTTCCCGTATCCCATTTACTCCGCCTGGGCGTATGCGTATCATCAGGCCACCGGAATCCAGGTCAATTACCAGTCCATTGGCTCCGGGGGCGGAATCCGGCAGATCACCAACCGAACCGTCAACTTCGGCGCCTCAGATGCGCCCCAGACACCTGAATTTTTACAGAAACACGATCTCCTCCAATTTCCCGCCGTCATGGGAGGCGTGGTGCTCGTGGTGAACATCAAAGGAATCAAGGCCGGCCAGATGAAACTCGATTCAGATCTGGTCTGTAAAATCTATCTGGGCGAAATCACGTCCTGGGCTGATCCTGCCATCAAGGCGCTCAACCCTGGGCTGAAGCTGCCCGACCATAAGATAACCGTTGTCCATCGATCCGACGGATCCGGCACGACGGCGATTTTCACCTCTTATCTCAGCCAGGCCTGTTCCGACTGGAAGGTCAAAGTCGGTAAGGGAACCTCGGTAAAGTGGCCCGTGGGCATCGGCGGCAAGGGCAACGAAGGTGTGGCCAACTATGTTCGGAGATCCGTGGATTCGATCGGGTATGTCGAATTTGCCTATGCGGAACAGAACAAGCTGGCTTACACCCTGCTTAAAAACCCGGCCGGCAATATTGTGTCCCCCGATTCCGGCACTTTCGAGAATGCCGCCGCCACCGGCGATTTCGAGCCCTCGAAAGATTTTTATCTCTGGCTGGTCAATGCCAAGGGCAAAAACGCCTGGCCCATCGCCGGCGCCACCTTCATCCTGCTTGCCAAGGATAAGAAGGAATCTTGCATCAATACCGTCAAGTTCTACAACTGGGCCTTCAAAAACGGTGACGCAAAAGCCTAGCAACTGGTTTACATCCCCCTGCCGGAATCCCTGAAAAATAAAATCAGGGCCTACTGGAAAGCCCATGGGATTTTCTGAACCGGATCGGTAAAAAAGCGCTGATGGGCCATGGGGATCTCGAACCTGGCCCATTGGCATCTGGACGGCCCGAAATGATGGGCTGGCAAACCGTCTTTCAGGCTGATCTAGAAGCCTGCTTTCAATTTTAATCCTGTTGACAGAATCTTCCGTTTATGACAAAAAACCATGTAACTTCGAAATATTGTTTTTATTTCGGAATGTTACGAATAAGCTGGCGAAATCAGCCATCTATTGACCCCTGGCAGTTCCTGAGCCGCAAACGAAGCGAAATGCGCCATGGAAACTGACCGGGATTTTTATGAGAGAATCCATGATACCGTCCACCAAAAAAAAACCGATCGACTCGTTGTTTGCCGCGATAACGGCGGTTTCATCTTTTTCGATCATTTTGCTGGTCGCCGGTATTTTTATCGTCCTGGTTTCCCAGTCTTCTCTTTCGATTCATAAATTCGGTATTTTCGAATTCATCTTCGGGATGGATTGGGACCCGGTGCGCAAAATTTTTGGCGCCGCCCCCACACTCTACGGAACCCTCGTGACAACGGTGCTTTCGATGCTTTTGGCAGTGCCTGTGGCCGTCGGGATTGCGGTCTTCATCACGGAAATCGCTCCCAATTTTCTGAAAGGGCCGATCGGGGTTACCATAGAACTTCTCGCGGCCATACCCAGTATCATATATGGCATGTGGGGCCTGTTTACCCTGGCGCCAATCATGTCCAACTACATCGAACCCGCCCTCCAGTCGACCCTGGGCAAGCTTCCTGTTTTTTCGATCCTGCTGGCTGGGACTCCCATGGGAATTGATCTTTTAACCGCCAGCGTGATCTTGAGCATCATGATCATACCGTTTACGGCCAGCATTTCCCGGGATGCCTTCAATCTCACGCCCGAAGTAGTCAAGGAATCCGCCTATGCTCTTGGCGCAACGAAATGGGAGGTCGTCAAGAATGTCGTCATTCCCTACTCCAAACTCGGGGTTTTCGGCGGGATCGTCCTTTCCATGGGAAGAGCGATCGGCGAAACCATGGCCGTCGCGTTCGTTTTAGGCAACAACCACCAGATCACTTCCTCGCTTCTAAACGCGGCAGCGACCATCACCGTCTCATTGGCCAACGAATTTACGGAAGCGGATTCCAACATTTATCTTTCGTCGCTTTTTTATCTTGCTCTTGTTCTCTTCGTTTTGAGTTTCATCACGCTTTTCATCGCCAAGCTTTTTCTCCTCAGGGCGGAAAGGAAATATTCTCGATGACCCACGAAACGAAAAGAAAAATCGAAGGGTCCATAGCCCTTATTCTGAGTACCATCGCGGCGTTTATCGGCTTTTTCTGGCTGGTCTTCATCCTCGGGGACATTTTGATTCACGGGGTTGGGGCGCTGCATCTCCATCTTTTCCTCAAAGACCCCGCACCCGCCGGGGTTTCCGGCGGCGGGCTGCGAAACGCGTTTGTCGGCCAACTCATGATTACCGCCTTTGCCACGCTCATCGGGGTGCCCGTAGGCGTTTTGGGGGGCACCTTTCTCGCGGAATACGCGCGGGGAAAATCGCTCTCGCGCGTCATCAGCATACTGGCCGATATTATGGTCAGCGTGCCTTCAATCATCGTCGGAACCTTTATTTACGCCCTGATGATAAAACCGGTCGGGCATTTCAGCGGCTGGGCCGGAGCCATCGCACTGGCCATCATCATGATCCCGGTGGTTCTGCGAACAACGGAAGACATGCTTTCTCTGGTACCCTGGACATTGCGGGAGGCGGCCTTTGCTCTGGGTGCACCGTACTACAAAGTCATTACCCAGGTGGTTTACAGGGGGGCGGCCACCGGCATATTTACCGGGATCCTGCTTTCCATCGCCCGGGTCGCCGGGGAGACGGCGCCGCTTTTGTTTACCTCTTTTAACAACAGCTTCTTTTCGATGAACATGGACGGTCCCATGCCTTCCTTGACGGTAAGCATCTTCCAATATGCCATGGGGCCTTATGACGACTGGCACGCCCAGGCATGGGCCGCCTCGCTGGTCATTACGCTCTTCATCCTCTTTATAACCATCGGTGGAAGACTTCTTTTGAAGTGGGGATACAAACTGTGACAGAGACCATTGCGCTTGAAACAAAGGGCCTCAATTTTTATTATTCAGGCAACACCCTGGCCCTTAAAGATATCAACATGACCATCTATGACCGGAGGGTGACGGCCCTTATCGGGCCTTCAGGCTGCGGCAAGACGACACTGCTCAGGTGCTTTAACCGGATGCACGACCTCTATCCCAAAAACCGGTATGAAGGCGAAATCCTGTTTCAGGGGACTGACCTTCTGGGCAGCGGAATCGATCTCATCGGCTTGAGGAGCCGAATCGGAATGGTCTTTCAAAAGCCGACGCCGTTTCCGATGTCGATCTTCGACAATATCGCCTATGGCCTCAAGCTGAAAGGGATCAAAAAGCGATCGGTGCTTGAGGAAAAGGTCGAAAAGGCGTTAAAGCATGCCGCGTTGTGGGATGAAGCCAAGGATAAACTCTCTGACAGCGCCTATGACCTGTCAGGCGGTCAGCAGCAGCGGTTAGTGATTGCCCGTGCCCTGGCCGTTGAACCGGAAGTCCTTCTTTTCGACGAGCCGACATCGGCCCTGGATCCGATTTCCACATCGAAGATCGAGGAGCTTTTAGCGCTTCTAAAAAATGAAATCACCATCATCATCGTTACGCATAACATGCAACAGGCCGCCCGGATTTCGGACTGGACCGGTTTCGTGATGATGGGGGAGTTGATCGAATTCGGAGGCACCGACAAAATCTTTACCAAGCCTTCCAAAAAACTTACCGAAGACTACGTAACCGGCCGATTCGGGTGACAGCGGTCTTTTCCCTCCAGAAATTTCGGCGCTAGTTTATTTCTAACACTCATCTAATTCGGAACAAACGACATACTGCTGCAATAAGGCTGGAGCAACGGCCATTTTTTATCCATCCTTGATGCAGTGGAGTCTTTGTGCATGCGAATTGACCTGCACGTTCACTCGTGCTTCTCCAAACGTCCCTCCCAGTGGTTTCTCAAAAAAATTGGTTGCCCCGAAAGTTTCACCGATCCGATGCATCTGTACCGCATCGCCAAGGCCCGCGGCATGTCCATGGTCACCATCACCGACCATAACCGCATCGACGGGGCGCTGACCATCGCTCATCTGCCCGATGTGTTTATCAGTGAGGAAATCACCGCTTATTTTCCCCAGGACCGATGCAAGGTCCACATTTTGGCGCTAAACATCTCCGAAGCCCAGCATGCGGAAATCCGGCGGCTGCGGGAAAACATCTTCGAGTTGACCACCTTTTTGCGGCAGCAGGGAATCACCCACGTTCTGGCCCACCCGCTGTATCCGGTCAACGATCTTTGGAGTCCGGAACACTTCGAACAATTGCTGCTGCTGTTTCGCACCTTCGAACTCAACGGCGCCCGGAATGACGAGTCCAACGTGGTCCTGACCCGCATCCTGGCCTCGCTGAAAACCGAGGATATCCACCGGTTGGCCGAGAAGCACCGTATCGACCCGCCCATGCCGGAACCCTGGCGAAAAACCATCACCGCCGGATCCGACGACCACAGCTGTCTCAACATCGCCCGAAGGTTTACGGAAGTCAGCGGCGCAAAATTCATCGAGGATTTTTTGGCCGGTATCGAACACGGCACCTCGCAGGCGCATCGAAATCCAAGCACCCCCCGGACCATGGCGCACAATTTCTACGGAATCGCTTACCAGTTTTACTGCAACCGGTTCAAGCTGGACCGGTATGCCGACAAGGACCGCCTTTTCGGGTTTCTGGACCGGATGCTCTGCGCGCCGCTGGATACCCTGCCCAAAATCGGTTGGACCGCCAGAATCTATGGTTTCTGGCGGCAGCGCCGGGCGCCCGAATCCGAGGCCATGGCCACCGATTCCCTCATGGCCCTGTTGAGCCGGGAAACCCTCAAGGTCATCGGGGAACATCCCCGGCTGGCCGCGCTCACCGATTCCGAAACCCTGCCTGAAGACAAGGACACGCATTGGTGGGAAGTGGTCAACGACGTCTCCAACCGGGTCTTTAGCCGGGTGGCCGGCCATCTCATGGGCCACTTTTCCGGCGCCAATGTCTTTGACATTTTCCAGACCGTAGGTTCCGCCGGCGGTTTGTACACCCTGATGGCGCCCTATTTCGTCGCCTATAACGCTTTTTCCAGTGACCGGCAGCGAAATCAGCTGATGCTTTCCCGGTTCGGTTCCAAACCGGGGCCAGGTAATCCGGTCGTGGCCCATTTCACCGACACCTTTAACAACGTCAACGGCGTGGCCACAACCCTCCGGCAACAGACCCAAAGCGCCATTTCGGCCAACCGAAACTACACGCTCATCACATGCGAACCGCACCGGACCGATGTGGAAGGGGTATGCAATTTCGCGCCTGTGGGGGAATTCGACCTTCCCGAATATCCGGAGCATAAACTGTATTTCCCGCCGATTTTGGAAATGATGGAATTTTGATACCGCCAGCGCAT
>JBJKSK010000372.1:0-6745 GCA_046704125.1 Desulfobacterales bacterium
TCCTCAGAAAGCAGGTAGTATTTTCGGATCAACCCCGGGATTTCCCTGTAGCGGGGAGCCGTGCTCGAAAAAATGTCCTTGGCCTGTTTCGGGGAAATCGGCTCGGGCAGCTTGAACTGAACCAGTACGGTGATCATCTGCGACATCCTCCTAATCTTAGGGTATGCTCTCCGAAATTCTGTACTGGGCGTTTCATAGGCACATACAGGCCGGGAAGGCAATGGACGTTTAGGTTTTTGAACGGCCGGCGTCGCCGATAAAAATCGGATTTGCCATTATAGCCGCCGGCGACTATGATCTGCGGATGAAAAATCACCCCACTGTTTACCCAAAGGAGTCCGCCGAATATGAGCAATATGGTTTTGAAGGGAATCTTTCCGCCGATTCCAACGCCGTTTGAGGATGGGAAGCCGGCCTACGGACCTCTGGCTCAAAACGTGAAAAAATGGAGTGAAACCGGCATCGATGGATTCGTGGTTCTGGGCTCAAACGGTGAATACCCGTTGATGAGCTTCGATGAAAAAATCCAGACGGTGGCCACCGTGGTCGGGGCAGCCCCGGAAAAAATGCCGGTGATCGCCGGAACGGGCTGTGAATCCACCGCTGAAACGATCCGCCTGACAGCGGCCTGCGCGGATGCCGGGGCTCATGCGGCCCTGGTGGTCACTCCTCACTATTACGGGGGACGGATGACCCCTGAGGCCATCACCAGACACTATGTCGCCGTTGCCGATGCCTCGCCGTTGCCTGTTTTGCTGTACAACGTGCCCAAGTTTACCCATATCAACCTCTCGCCGGATGTGGTCGCCGGCCTCTCGGCACATCCCAATATATGCGGCATCAAGGACAGCGCGGGAAACGTCGCTCAGCTCGGCGAATACCTGAACCGAAGCGCTCCCGGCTTCCAGGTGCTGGTGGGCACCGCCGGGGCGCTTTACGCGGCGCTGTCTCTGGGCAGTTCCGGCGGCATCCTGGCTCTGGCCAACGTGGCCCCCGGTGCCTGTGTGCAGATCCTGCGAGCCGTCGTCGAGAACCGCCACGATGAGGCTCGGCAACTGCAGCTGCGGATGTTGCCCGTCAATCAGGCGGTGACGGCCACTTATGGGATTCCCGGCATCAAGGCCGCACTGGAAATGCTGGGCTATTTCGGCGGCGATCCCCGCCCGCCGCTTCTGCCGGCGACAATAAGCGAGCGGGAGCAGATCCGAAATGTCCTGGCCACCGCCGGCCTGCTGTAGGCAGTTGCCGGGCAAGCGCTTCTGTCCGGGGTCGGGTCGGTCATTGACTCGGCGGGGAGATTTGTTATCTTCAAGGTATCCGGCCGGAAAACTAAACCATGCATGGATAGGGTGGCGCATGGCGGGTATTTTCCCGTAAATGCGTTTCAGGCAGGATGCAGACGCTGCCCGGTGAGGGACTCCGTTTGGTTCGGTGGTTCCATATGGATCCGTGGCTTACTTTTTGTAAGGGAGGTCCCTGAAATGACCGATGCCTGGGAAACCACGTTGTCTTGTGCCGTCGCTTGTGCGCGCTGCAGCCAATCGCTTAAAAAAACCGATCCGCGCATTCTTTCCAGCTACGACCACACGGCCATCTGCATACCCTGCAAACATGCCGAGGAAAAACGCGCGGACTACGAGGAAGTCTCCAAACAAACCGTCGGCCAATGTCTGGCCGATACCGAGACCGCCTGGGGAGATGCCGGCGGATACTGTTACCACCATTTTTACCCTTACACATGCAAATCACTACAGGACTGATTTTTGACATCAAGCGTTATGCCACCCATGACGGGCCGGGAATTCGAACCACGGTGTTTTTCAAGGGCTGCCCCTTGGCGTGCCGGTGGTGCCACAACCCGGAAAGCATCGGGGTGGCAGCCGAGGGCCTCTATCGCGGGGACCGGTGTATCGGCTGCGGTGCCTGTGTTGAGGCCTGCCCTAAAAAAGCGCTTCGCCTCACTTCAAAGGGCCTGATCATAGATGAGAACCGCTGTACCTCCTGCGGCATGTGCGAAGCCGCCTGCCCGGCCGAGGCCAGGGAAATTATCGGGTGCAGGAAAACCGTGGATGAATTGATTTCCAGTATTTCCAGGGATATTCCGTTTTTTGACCAAACCGGCGGGGGGGTGACTTTTTCCGGCGGCGAGCCCCTGTTGCAGGCCGAGTTTCTGTCGGCACTGCTGGCCGCCTGCGGCCGTCTTGACATTCACCGGACTGTAGACACCACGGGCTGGGCCGATCCCAAGGTGCTTTTGGCCGTGTCCGAAGAAACCGACCTGTTTCTCTACGACCTGAAACTGATGGATGCCGAACGTCACAGGAGGTTTACCGGCTTTCCCAATCACCGGATCCTAAACAACCTCAAGTTGCTGGCAGACAAGAAGGCGGCGGTCCGGGTGCGCATGCCGCTGATTCCCGGTGTCAACGACGACGCGCAAAATTTGGAAGCCGCCGGCCGGTTTGTGGCCGGGCTGCCAGGCATCCGGGATATCGACTTGCTGCCGTTTCACAACGGATTGGAAAACAAATACGCCGTACTCGGGCGGAGAAACCGAGCCGCCGGCATCCGCCCGCCCTCCCAGGAAGCTGTGGCGGCGGTCGCCAAAAAGCTATCCGCCTTCGGGCTAAACGTTCACATCGGAGGATGACACGCCTATGAACTCCAGGATTCAGAGGCTTCGCCAGACCAGTTTCGACGCCCATCCGGCCATATCGGTGCAGCGGGCCGTGCTCGAAACTAAGTTTTACCGGGAAAACTATGGCAAGGTTTCCACGCCGGTGCTCCGGGCCATGACTTTCCAGTTCCTTTGTGAGCACAAGGATATCCATATCGGCGCCGACGAGCTGATTGTGGGCGAACGGGGCCCGGCGCCCAAAGTGGTGCCGACTTTTCCCGAATTGACCTGCCACAGCCAGGAAGACCTGCGGATTTTAAACAGCCGGGAAATGACCGGCTACCGGGTGGATGCGGCCGATATCGAGGTTTACACGGAAACCGTGATCCCTTACTGGAAAGGCCGCAGCCTGAGAGATCGGGTCTTTTCCCAGGTGCCTGCGCCATGGAAAGACGCTTATGCATCGGGGCTGTTTACCGAGTTCATGGAACAGCGCGCTCCGGGGCACACGACCTTAGACGGGGTCATCTATAAAAGGGGCTTGACCGATTTCAAGGCCGAAATCGCCGAGAAGCTTGCCGCCTTGGATTTTATCCGGGATCCGGATGCGGCGGACAAAGCCGAGCAATGGAAGGCCATGAATATCGCCTGTGATGCGGCCGTTATTTTTGCCAGACGCCATGCAGAGCTGGCCGAAAATATGGCCGCGGGGGAAAGCGATGCCGCGCGGGCCGATGAGCTTCGCCGCATTGCTGAAAACTGCCGTCGGGTGCCCGCAAACGCCCCGACTGATTTTTGGCAGGCGCTTCAGATGTACTGGTTTGTACATCTGGCAACCATCACCGAGCTAAACGGCTGGGATGCCATGAACCCGGGGCATCTGGATCAGCACCTGCAGCCGTTTTACGATCGGCAGCTGGCCGAGGGCACGCTGAACCGGCAGCAGGCCAAGGAGCTGTTGAGCTGTCTGTTCATCAAGTTCAACAACCACCCGGCTCCCCCCAAGGTCGGGGTGACCGCGCTGGAAAGCGGCACCTACAATGACTTTACCAACATCAATATAGGCGGTCTCAAGCCAGACGGCTCCGATGCCACCGGGGAGGTCTCCTACATCCTGCTGGAAATCGTCGATGAGCTGCACCTGCTGCAGCCGGGAAGCAATGTCCAGATCAGCGCAAAGACCCCGGAGCGGTTTCTCAAGGCCGCCTGCCGGGTTATCCGGAAAGGCTACGGGTATCCCTCGGTGTTTAACGCCGATGCGGTGGTCATGGAACAGGTCCGGGCCGGAAAAACAATAGAGGATGCCAGGGAAGGGGGCTGCAGCGGTTGCATCGAAACAGGCGCCTTCGGCAAGGAAGCCTACATCCTCACCGGGTATCTCAATGTGCCAAAGCTGCTGGAGCTGGCGCTAAACGACGGTTTAGACCCGCTGACGGGAAAGCGGATCGGGCCGGCCACCGGAGACGCCCGATGCTTTGCCGATTTCGATGCGCTTTACGCGGCTTTTTCCGCCCAACTGGTTTACACCGTGGATCTCAAGATTCGGGTGAACAACCTCATCGAGCGGATATATGCGCAAAACGCGCCGGCGCCGTTTCTTTCCGTGGTCATCGCCGACTGTATCGCCAAGGGAAAAGATTATTACGACGGCGGCCCTCGGTACAACACCAACTACATCCAGTGCTGCGGCATCGGCACGGTGACCGACAGCCTGTCGGCCATCAAGACTCACGTCTTTGATGAAGCCAGTCTTTCCATGGATCATCTGTTGGCGGCGCTTTCCACCGATTTTAAGGGTGAAGAGGCCCTGCGTCTCAAGCTGTGGAATAAAACGCCATTTTTTGGAAACGACGACGACCGGGCCGACCATCTCATGCAGCGGGTTTACGCCTCGCTGTTTGACGCCATCGACGCCCGGCCCAACACCAAGGGTGGATGCTATCACCTCAACATGCTCTCGACGACCTGCCATGTCTATTTCGGCCGGATGCTGGGGGCCTCGGCCAACGGCAGGCATGCCGGGCGCCCCTTGTCCGATGGCACTTCGCCATCTCACGGGGCGGACCGAAACGGGCCCACGGCGGTTGTGCGCTCGCTGAGCAAGATGGCCCAGCTCAAATCCGGCGGCACGCTTCTCAACCAGAGGTTTCTGCCCAGCGTCCTGGCCACTGACGGCGATCTGGAAAAACTGGCCGGGCTGATCCGAACCTACTTCAAACTAGACGGGCACCACATCCAGTTTAACGTGGTGGACACCGAAACGCTTCGAAAGGCCCAGCAGCTCCCGGAAGAATACCGGGATCTGCTGGTGCGGGTGGCTGGCTACAGCGACTATTTCGTGGATCTGGATCTGGACCACCAGGAAGAGATCATCCGGCGCACCGGCCACGAACGGTTTTAGACGGCAGGACGGCTATTTTGCTTCCTGCCGTATGGCCTTGGGTTTCGCCTTTTTTTTGAGCCGGGTCACCCCGGAGGTCCCTCTCCAGATTTTGCCGCGTTTGGAACGCCGATCTCCTTTTCCCATGGGTTTTTCTCCTTTCTGAACATTAGTACTCAATTGAACCTAAGCACTCGGGATCTCCGGAAGACATCTCCGGGAATGCCGAGGGTGGGGCCCCGGCGAGAATCAGCCAGCCGCCGATACCGGCGATCAACGATCCGAACAGGATGCCCACTTTGGAAAAATTTATCATCTCCGGGTTGCTAAATGCCAAACCGGAGACGAACAGGGACATGGTAAACCCGATACCGCCCAGCCACCCGGCTCCGTAAAGCTGCAGCCAGCTTCCCCCCGAAGGCATACGGGCCATCCTGGTGCGAATCATCAGCCAGCTGGCCAGAAAAATGCCCATCTGCTTTCCAAAAATCAGGCCGGCCATCACCCCCAAGGTGACGGGTTGATGCATGGCTGTTGCGAAATTGGCGCTCAAGTTCACTCCGGCATTGGCCAGGGCGAAAATCGGCATGATGGCATAGGACACCAGGGGGTGGAGAAACCTTTCCATGCGCTGCAAAGGGGCTTCCACCTGGCTGGACAGAGACTCCATGGCCTCCAGAATGGCCGCCTGCCGCTTGTTGGTTAAAATACTCGGGCCGCATTTTCCAAACCGCTGGAAGTCGGTCAAAAAATCCCGGGTCCGGTTCAGATACTCCTCGGAATCGATGCGGGTGCGGGCCGGGATGGTCATGGCCACCAGCACGCCGGCCACGGTGGCGTGAATCCCGGATTGGGCGATGGCTACCCACAGCCCGACGCCCAGCAACCCGTAGACCGCCTGGCTTCTGATGCCGGCACGGTTGACGGCCATCAGCAACAGGAAAAACAAGGCGGCCATCCCCAGGCTGGCCCACGAGATATGGGCAGTATAAAATAAGGCGATGACGAGCACCGCCCCGATATCATCGACGATGGCCAGCGCCGTGAGAAAGATTTTCAGGGACAACGGCACCCTTTTCCCCAGAAGCGACAGCACGCCCAGGGCAAAGGCGATGTCCGTGGCCATGGGAACCCCCCATCCGGAGATGCCGGCTTTTCCCCAGTTGAAGGCGGCATAAAACAGCGCCGGCAGCACCATGCCCCCGATCGCCGCGGCGATGGGAAGCGCCGCCTGGCGCAGCCCGTTGAGTTCGCCAACGAGAATCTCCCGCTTGATCTCCAGGCCGACAACGAAAAAAAAGACTGTCATCAAGCCGTCGTTGACCCACATCAGCAGCGGTTTCTTCAGGAGGAAACCGGCATATCCCACATGGATGGGGTTTTGCCAAAATCGGCGATAGCTTTCCGCCCAGGGTGAATTGGCCCAAAAAAGCGCCAGCAGGCTGGCTGCCATCAGCAAGATGCCCCCCGAGGTCTCCGCCTTGAGAAACTGCTGAAGGGGAAAAAGCAGATGGGTTATTGGGACTTGCCCACGTTTTGCGGTTTCCGTATCCGGTTTGGCCACGATTTCCTCTGGCACCGATTTGCGATAATGCGATAGGATCGGGTATGGTCAGCCGGGATTTTCCCAACGGTCCACGGCCTAACGTCTTGCGGGCATGACTCTACTTAGAGCAATATCAGGGCGGTCACGGACGCCATGGCGATGATATGAAACAGGACAGCGGAAATGAGGCTCAACGAACGCT
>JBJKSK010000373.1:0-4909 GCA_046704125.1 Desulfobacterales bacterium
ACCTTGTTCCCCCTTTTGATCAGAAGAGGGGAAGCCTCAGGCAAAACATGAAGAACCACCAACTGTGCCTTGCCATCTACTGCCATGTGCTTATAATATGAGTCTGACTCAAATGGCTTGAGGTACCCATGCATTTTTGAAAGGACGAAAGGGACGAATGAAAAAAGTATCAACAAACGACAAACTCAGAAATATCGCCATCATCGCTCATGTCGATCACGGAAAGACCACCCTGGTGGATGCCATGTTCCGGCAAAGCGGCCTGTTCCGGGCAGGGCAAAAAGTCGATGACCGGATCATGGACAGCATGGACCTGGAACGGGAGCGAGGCATCACCATCGCGGCCAAAAACTGCTCGGTGCTCTGGGAAGGGGTGCGCATCAATATCATCGATACTCCGGGACATGCCGATTTCGGGGGCGAAGTAGAGCGGGCGCTGTCCATGGCAGACGGTGCCCTGCTGCTGGTGGATGCCTCCGAAGGGCCGCTTCCCCAGACGCGGTTTGTGCTGAAAAAGACGCTGGAAGCCGGATTGAAGGTGATTGCGGTCATCAACAAGATCGATCGCAAGGATGCCCGGCCCGTTGAAATTCTCGATGAGATCTACGATCTGTTCATCGATCTGGGAGCCAGCGAAGAACAAGTCGACTTTACGTTTCTTTATGCCATCGGCCGAGACGGCGTGGCGCAAAAAGATCTTTCCACTCCGGGAAAAGACCTCTCCATTCTCTTTGCGACGATTCTCAAGGAAATCCCGCCTCCGACCTATGATCCGGCCGAGCCGTTTCAGATGCTGGTATCGGATCTGGGATACTCGGATTACCTGGGGCGGCTGGCCGTGGGTAAGGTATCTAACGGAAACGCCCATGCCAACGAAACACTGGTTTGCATCGGGCAGGGCGGGGCGCAGGTGACCCTGCGGGTGACTCGTCTTCAAGTGCACGACGGCATCAGCCTCAAGGAGATCGATCATGTGGAACCTGGAGATATCGTCGTGCTTTCGGGTATCGAAGATGTCAAGATCGGCGACACCATCTGCACCCGGGAATCACCCAAAGCGCTCAAACGCATCACGGTGGACGAACCCACGGTGTCCATGCGCTTTTCAATCAACACGTCTCCGTTTGCCGGCAAAGAAGGCAAACTTGTTCAGTCCAGCAAGATCAGGGAACGCCTGATCAAGGAGACGTTGCGCAACGTGTCGATCAAGGTCGAGGAAGGCGACGAGAAGGAAACCTTCACCGTCAAAGGCCGGGGCGAATTTCAGATGGCCATTCTCATCGAGACCATGCGCCGGGAGGGTTTCGAACTGGGCGTGGGCCGGCCCGAGGTGATCTTCAAGTACCAGGACGGACAGCGCTTGGAGCCGATGGAGCATCTGTTTATCGACTGCGACGAAAATTTCATGGGAGTCGTTACGGAAAAACTTTCCATGCGGAAGGGAAAGATGAGCAACCTGGTCAACAATGGGACCGGGCGGGTGCGCATCGAATTTCACATTCCGTCACGATCCCTGATCGGGTACCGGGACGAGTTTCTCACGGACACCAAGGGCACCGGCATCATGAATTCCATGTTTGCCGGCTATGACACCTACCGAGGCGATATCCCCAGCCGGTTTTCCGGATCCATCGTGGCCGACCGGCAGGGGGTTGCCGTGGCCTATGCGCTGTTTAACCTCGAACCCCGGGGCCAGCTGTTTACCGTTCCGGGCGATCCGGTCTATGAAGGAATGATCATCGGAGAGCACAACCGGGACAATGACATCGACGTGAATGCCTGCAAGGAAAAAAAGCTGACCAACATGCGCGCCTCGGGAAAAGACGAAAACGTGACGCTGGCTCCCATCCGCCCCATGACCCTGGAGCGGGCCATTCATTTTATCCGAGAAGATGAAATCGTAGAAGTCACCCCCAAATCCATCCGCTTGAGAAAGGCTGTTCTTCCGGCCCAAAAGCGCCATGTGCTGCGATACCGCAAGGTCAAGGAAGGGGTAAATGGTGAATCCTGATTCGTAAATGGTTACCGCAAAATCCGGTCCCGGATGGCATCTCCCATTTCTGAGGTGCCTACGGACCGGGCGCCGTTTCGCGCGATGTCCGGCGTGAGGATGCCCGCATCGATGGCGCCGGCCACGGCCTGCTCGATGCCCCGGGCCGCCTTCTCGTTTCCCAGGCTGTAGCGAAGCAGCATGGCCGCCGACAGGATCTGGGCCACGGGGTTGGCGACCCCCTTGCCGGCGATGTCTGGCGCCGAACCGCCGGCAGGCTCGTAGAGGCCGAACCGGCTTTCATTGAGGCTGGCCGATGCCAGCATACCCATGGAACCGGTGATCATGGCGCATTCATCGGAAAGAATGTCGCCAAACATGTTTTCGCACAGCAGTACATCGAACTGGTGGGGGTTTTTCACCAGTTGCATGGCGGCGTTGTCGATGTAGATATGATTTAAGGCGACATCGGGGTATTCTTGGGCCACGGCGGTGACCACCTCCCGCCAAAAGACCATGGTGGTCAGGACGTTGGCCTTGTCCACCGAGGTGACCTTTCTCCGGCGAAGCCGGGCGGCCTCAAAGGCCATGCGGGTGATGCGCTCGATTTCGCTTCGGGAATAGACCATGGTGTCAAAGGCCCGCTCGTCTGCCCCCCGGCCCTCACGGCCCTTGGGTGTGCCAAAATAGATGCCGCCGGTGAGTTCCCGCACGCACAGGATATCAAATCCCTGGCCGACGATATCCGGATGCAGAGGGCTGGCTGAGGCCAGGGCGGGAAAGATTCGAGCCGGGCGCAGGTTGCAAAACAGATTGAAATGCTTTCTCAGCGGAAGCAGCGCCGCCCGCTCGGGCTGTTGTTCGGGCAAAAGATGCTCCCAGTTGGGCCCGCCCACCGAGCCGAAAAGGATGGCGTCGCTTTGCTGGCACAGTTCAAGGGTCTGCGCGGGCAGGGCGCAGCCGTGACGGTCGATGGCCACTCCTCCGACGTCGGCATAGGCATAGGAAAACTCAGCCAAGCCTTTTTTTTGAACCGCATCGAGTATCTTGATGGCTTCCGTCATCACTTCGGGGCCGATCCCATCGCCCGGTAAAATCGCAATTTTTGGCATTTTTTTAAAACCTTTTAAATGGCCGCCATCTACTCTGGCGGATAAATCCTGTGGCGGTGCAAACCGGTTCAGGGCACAATCGCGCAAGTGATGCTAAAGGGTTTTTCCCAGGCCGGCAAGGAAAAATCGCCAGAGAGGGCGAAAAATGTTCATGAAGGTGGTTTTTCGGTAGGTTTCGGGGCCAAGTCGGTGTCCGGTGCCGGTTGCCTGCCAAACATGCGGGCAATGGCTCCAAAAACCTTGCGGATACTTCGCCAGATTTTTGGCAACAGCCAGATCAGCAGCAGGATAAAGGCGGCAAGCAGACCCAGGAAAAGCCATGGGTGGGATAGCGCCGTCCAGAGCCCGGCCACCACGGTGACATCTTCGGTCACAGACGCTATCCAGTTGGTAAAGGGCTCGGGCGAGGTGTTGATGATCACCCGGGAGCCCGCTTTTAGCGCGTGGCTTCCTGCGGACAGGGTCCCGCCGAGAATTCCCGCGGCAACGGCTACCGCCGGATCCACGTGGCCAACGGCACCGGCGGCGAGCAGGGCACCGGCGGGAATCCGGATAAAGGTGTGAATCGCGTCCCATCCGGTGTCCACTCCGGGGATTTTGTCGGTAACAAACTCCACGCAAAACATCACCGCTGCCGCCCCGATGACCAGCGGGCTGGTCAGAATGTGCAGATCCGGCGGAAGCGTCATGTGACCCGTGGCGCCCAGGTAGCCCAGAACGAAAAGGGTCGCATACAGGTTGATACCACTGGCCCAAGCCGCCCCCATGCTCAGAGCGATGATTTGAACGATATGATTGAGATTCTGCATCCTATACGTCCTTGCGTTTGGGGCTGGCCTAGGCGGCCGACGCTCGGCTCAATTCAGCCTGAAGCCTTTCCAATTGGTCCCAGCGGGCAAAGGCCGATTCCAGATCGGCTTCCACGGCGGCCAATCGCCGGGTGGCTTCGGCCACGGCAGGGTTGTGCTGATAAAAGGCGGGATCTGCCATCACCGCGTAGAGTTTCTCCCGTTCGGCTTCCAATGCTTCGATGGCGCCTGGCAGGGCATCGAGTTCGCGCTGCTGCAGGTATCCGAGTTTAGCTGGTAAACGTTTTTTTTCAACCCGCGGCGCGGGCGTGGTCTTGAGGGGATCAGCCTCTGGTGCCGGCCGCTGCCACAGCCAGTCGTCGTAGCCGCCGATGTATTGGCCCACCGTAGCAGCACCTTCAAAGGCCAGGGTGTGGCTGACCACATGGTTTAGAAACGCCCGGTCGTGGCTGACCAGAAGCACGGTGCCGGTGTATTCGTGAAGCCGCTCTTCGAGAAGATCCAGGGTCTCCATGTCCAGATCGTTGGTGGGCTCATCGAGCACCAGGACATTGGATGGCTTGGCAAAAAGCCTGGCCAGCATCAGCCGGTTTCGTTCCCCGCCCGAGAGCACCCGCACCGGGGTGCGGGCCCGATCCGGGGTGAACAGAAAGTCTTGAAGGTATCCGATCACATGGCGCCGGCGCCCATCGATTTCCAGCCAGTCGTTTCCCTCGGCCATATTGGCTGCCACTGTTTTTTCCCCGTCCAAGGCAGCCCGAAGCTGGTCGTAATAGGCGATTTCCAGGCCGGTGCCAAGGCGCACCGATCCCGATATGGGTGCCAGACGGCCCAGCAGCACGTGGAGCAATGTGGTCTTGCCGCAGCCGTTGGGGCCGATGATTCCCACCTTGTCGCCGCGCATGAGGGTGGTGGAAAAATTTTGAATCAACACCTGGCCGTTGTAATCGAAACACAGATTTTCCGCTTCCAGGACCAAACGGCCCGAGCGTCGGGCC
>JBJKSK010000374.1:0-9567 GCA_046704125.1 Desulfobacterales bacterium
CGCTCCCGCCGTTTGCGGGAAATCATCTGAAGCCCGATTTCGATGTATTGCTCGATGCGCAGCAGATCCACCACGTCGCCGAATCCGTACACGAAAAGAATTCCGAGAATTTGGCGATAGCGGTTGAGGTGACGGTAGGTTCGACCGAAGACCCCGATTTTTCGAATGCTTAGCATCGTGAGAAGGCGTTATCAGTGTCTGTTCAACCGTTGTCTTTTTTCTCTTGGCTGATGGCCATCTTGATGTCCCGGATTTCCTTTTTGAGGGACTTGAGTTCATCACCGGTTACCACGTTGGCCTTCTTGAGAAACTCCTTGACGCTTTTTTCCACCCGTTCTTCAAGCTTGCCCACGGTCTCGTCGTAGCGGCTCATCATGTCTTCGAGAAAACTTCGACCTTCTTGCTCGGTCATCTCCCCGCGCTTGATAAGTTCCTTGGCCAATCCTTCGATTTCGTCCTTGGTCTTGAGCGTCAGACCAATTCCGGCCAACAACGTTTTTGTGACGATTTCCAGCATGGCGGGTCTCCTTTGTGTGAGGCGATAGCGCTCATTTTATTTGAATTTCCCAAGCAACGCGCTGGCGATGGTGTTTTTCTGGATTTCCTTGGTCCCCTCGTAAAGCTCGGTGATCTTGGCATCCCGATAAAAACGCTCCACTTCGTATTCGGTCATATACCCGTAGCCGCCCAACAGCTGGATGGCCTCGTCACAGACTTCCACGGCCGTGCGCGCGGCGACCATCTTGGCCATGGAGGTCAGCTTGGGATCGATTCGGCCTTGGTCGAAGTTCCAGGCCGCTTTATAGACCAACAGTCGCGCCATTTCGATCTTGGTGGCCATGTCGGCTAGTTTGTGCTGGGTGACCTGGAACTGGGCGATCTTTCTGCCGAACTGTTCTCGGGACTTTACATAAGCCAGTGCCCGGTCAAAGGCACCCTGGGCTGTGCCTAAGCCCTGTGCGCCAATCAGGATGCGGCTTTCGTCGAAAAACTCCAGGACTTGATAGAATCCGCGGTTTTCCTTGCCGATCAAATTGGAAAGCGGCACCCGGACATCCTTGAAGTTGACTTCGGCGGTATGCATCATCCGGATGCCCATCTTGTTCCCGACGCTGGCCGCAGAGACGCCGGGCCGGTCGGCTTCCACCAGAATCATGCTCATGCCCCGATGGCTGGGAGCGGCCTCCGAGTCGGTTTGGCACAGTACGCTGTAAAAGCCGGCCAGCGGCCCGGCGTTGGTAATAAAAATCTTGGACCCGTTGATCAGCCAGGAATCGCCGTCTTTCAAGGCGGTGGTGTTCATGCGGGTAATGTCGGAGCCGTGATCCGGTTCAGTAAAAGCACCACAGGAAAGCACCTCGCCTTCTGCGACTTTGGGCAGCCAGGTGGTTTTTTGCTCGTCGTTTCCGAAGTGCAGGATGATTTCCGAGGCAAAATCGGCCAACATCAGGCATGCGCCAACCGACGAATCACCGCGGCAAAGCTCCTCAGCCACCAGAATGTTTTCCATGACCGCCAGCCCCTGGCCTGAATAGGATTCCGGGAAATGGATACCGATAAAGCCCAATTCGGCCGCTTTTTTCCAGATAGCGACAGGATACTCGTGTTTTTCTTCCAACTCGAGGATGATTTCTTTTTTGAATTCACCTTTTACGAATTCCCGAACGGCTTTCTGGATTTCTTTTTGTTCCTTTTTCAGTTCGAAGTGCATGGCGCCCTCTCTGTTTTTGTTTACCAACCACCAAGTTGTGGATGTGAAACAACACCAATCACGGATTTCTACCATAGCCCCCAAGCCCATGCAAGGGATTTGAAGTTTCTGGCCGAGCCAATGCCGCCAGCTTCGAGCGGCCCCGCACTGAAAAGAAACTTGACTGTTTCCAGCGGCTGTCTTAATGATTTCATTATTTTCATCGTGATACCGTATCTCCCCGCCAATTACCGCAGGTGGGACTGTTTTGATTGCCCCGGTGCCCGCCAGCGGGCGGGAAACAGCCTATTTTCGGAAAAAGAGGACTCATATCGATGCCGTTATCCATCGCTTTGGCAGGCAAAGGGGGCACTGGAAAGACCACTGTCGCCGGCCTATTGATCAAATATCTCGTCGAGCGCGGCAAGACACCGGTGCTGGCCGTGGACGCCGACGCCAATTCGAATCTCAACGAAGTGCTTGGACTGGAGATTTCCGACACCCTGGGAAACGCCCGGGAAGAGATGAAAAAAAACGTAGTACCCAATGGCATGACTAAAGACGTGTTCATGTCCATGAAACTGGAGCAGGCCATTGCCGAAGCCCAGGGTTTTGATCTGGTGGTGATGGGCCAACCCGAGGGAGCGGGATGCTACTGTGCGGCCAACACCTTGTTGACGGGGTTTCTCGAACGGCTTACAGGCAATTATGCCGCCGTGGTCATGGATAACGAAGCCGGCATGGAGCATATCAGCCGTCTGACGACCAAAAATGTCGACATCCTTTTGCTCATCTCGGATCCCTCCCGGCGGGGATTGCAGGCAGCCATGCGGATTCACAATCTGGCCAAGGATCTTAAAATAGGAGTGGGGCACAGCTTTCTGATTTTCAACCGGGTGCGCGAGGCCCCTTCCGAAGAGGTGCTTTCCCTGCTTGGACAAAATGGCCTTGAGCTGTTGGGAACCATTCCCGCCGATGACACAATTTATCGATACGACTTCCAAGGGCGGCCCACCTTCGACATTCCTGCCGATAATCCGGCGGTAACAGCCGCCTTTTCCATGTTTGACAGGATTATCGAATAGCCATTATGATAGAACTTGCAGCTAAACCCATATCTTTTTGAAACTCCATGGCCCGAGTGCGTGGGTAAGGTCGTTGCCTGGCTGGCATGAGTCCCTTGGGGACCGGGAAGAGCGCTTTGCATAAGGACAGGGTATGAAAAAGACAGGCTTTTTGCATGACAGACGATATCTGCTCCATGATACCGGTCCCTACCACCCCGAAATGGCCATGCGGCTAGAAAAGATATACCAGGGAATCAAGGATGGCGGACTGCTATCGAAACTGACTCCCCTTGCGCCGACGGTTGCCGAACTAAAATGGATAGAGGCCGTGCATGATCGAGCCTACATCGACCGGTTCAACGACGCATGCATGACCTCCCGAAAAGAGTTCGACTCTTCCGACAACATCATGTGCCCGGAATCCTACGATACGGCCCTTCTGGCCGCAGGTGGCGTGATCGATGCCGTGCGAATGATGATGAAAGGCCGTATCGACAATGCCTTTTGCGCGGTGCGGCCCCCGGGACATCACGCCGAGCGCACCAAAGCCATGGGGTTTTGCTATTTTAACAACATCGCCATCGCTGCCCGCTATCTTCAGGTACGCTGGGGCATCCAGCGGGTGGGCATCATTGACTTTGACGTTCACCATGGAAATGGCACCCAACATATTTTCGAAGCCGATCCCACGGTCTTTTACTACTCGATTCACCAGCATCCATCCTTTGCCTTTCCCGGTACCGGCCGAGAGTTTGAAAAGGGAGTCGATCTAGGTTACGGCTATACGCTCAACACGCCGATGCTGCCCGGTCAAGGAGACGCGGAGTACAAAAAGATGCTGGAACGGGATCTCTTTCCGGCCTTTGACAGCTTTGGACCCGAGGTGATTCTGGTATCCACCGGTTTTGATGCCCTGGATGAGGATGACATGTCCGACATCCGGCTGTCCATCGGGGCTTTTACCTGGATCATGCAGCGGATCATGGAGATGGCCGACCGCCTCTGCGATGGACGACTGATTTCCGTTCTCGAGGGGGGCTATTGTATGGAACGCCTGCCCGAATTGGCCAAAAATCATGTTGAGACATTATTGACCTGAGAAACCTTTGGAGGAAAAACCATGTTTGTCAGCAAATCCATGACCCGAAAGGTAAAGACCATCGGGCCGGAGACCTCCTTGGTAGAGGCGCAGCAGATCATGAGCCGGGAAAAGATCCGGCATCTGCCTGTGGTGGACGGAAATAATCGTCTGATAGGCATCGTCACGGACCGTGACATTCGAAGCGCGCTGCCCTCGACTATTTTGGACCATGGCGCTGCCGCTAAAGATCGCGAAAAGATAGCCGGACTCAAGGCTCAGGATCTGATGACGAAAACCCCGATCACCGTCAGTCCCATGGATACCCTGCAAGACGCCTTGCTGTTGATTCAAAAGGCGCGCGTGGGGGCGTTTCCCGTAGTGGACGAACAGGGGTTTCTGGTGGGCATCATCTCGGTGCGGGACATGATGCGGGCTTTTATCAATGTGTTGGGCATCGGGGAACCGGGCACGTTGATTGGGATCTTAGTGGAGGAAAAGGTCGGCCAGATGAAAAAAATTGTCGACGCCATCACCGAGGAAAAAGTATCTATTGGCAGCATTCTGGTGGCCCGGTACTGGGAGCCAGACAAACGGCCCGTATTTCCCTACCTGTTGACGCTCAACGTGGCGCAGATCAAACGCAAGCTAAAATCCCTGGGATTCACGCTGATTGATCCGATGGAATGGTATATGGACCAGATCCCTAAAAAATGATTTGCATTAGCGCTATGCCTGCCGATTCTGCGTTGCCGGGCAATCCGTATGCAGAGCTTTACATCTACTACTTGCAGGGAAAAGTGGATGATTCGCTGGTTATCGCCGATACCGGATTTGTCGGCAACTGGCAGGAAGACGGGTTCTCCTTTCTTTTTTTCACCCAACCCTCTGAGGACCTCGTTAATCACTTGGTGTCGGCACATCCCCACCTGACACTGGTCGATCATTATCAGATGGGCTACGACCAGTGGCAGGGGGAACCGGTAGTCGCGCGGCGCCTGGGCGATTTTATGGTCGCCCCGCCCTGGGACCGGCCCGAGGATTTCGATGCGACAAAAGACATCTTGATGGATCCCGGTGTGGTGTTTGGCACCGGCACCCATCCCACAACCCAGGATTGTTTGACAGCCATCGCGCTGGCAGTGGCCGAACACCCCGTGGAATGCGCCCTGGATCTAGGCACCGGCACCGGATTGCTGGCCCTGGCTGCCGCGCGACTGGGTTGCCACCGGGTTTTGGCACTGGATGTCAACATGCTGGCGGCGAAAACGGCCCGGTGCAATGTTCAGCGAAATGAGCTGGTTTCACGTATCGCCGTGATTCAAGGTCGTGCTCAGGATTGGATTGAGCATCCTGCGGATTTGATCATCGCCAATATCCACTACGATGTGATGAAACAGCTGATTGCGATGGATGGCTTCTGGCAGGCAAGACGCTTCGTGCTGTCGGGACTGTTGCGCAGTGAAGCATATGCGGTGGCTGAAACGCTTGCCGCCGGGGGGGCGCAGGTGCGCTCGCGATGGGATCAAGACGGCATCTGGCACACTTTTTACGGCAACACAGGTTGAAACGGCACCCGGGAAAGGGATATCATGTACATCAAGTGCTGGGGTTCCAGGGGCTCCATACCGGTTTCGGGAAAAGAATACCTGCGTTACGGCGGTGATACCACCTGCCTGGAGATCCGCACAAAAACCAACGAGATCCTCATCGTCGATGCTGGCACCGGAATCCGCCGTCTGGGAAACCAATTGATAGCCGAGGGAAGGTATTGCTATTATTTTCTCTTCACCCATGCCCACTGGGACCATCTCATGGGCTTTCCTTTTTTCAAGCCGCTTTACTCGAAGCTATCCCAGTTTTTCGTATATCGGTGCCCGTTTCAAGACAAGTATGTTGAAACCATGCTGTCTCGGGTGATGACGCCGCCCAATTTTCCCGTTCAGTACGCCGATATCAAGGCGACGATCCTTTACGAGGAAGCCTGCCCTGCGCCGTTTCGCATCGGAAGTCTCGCCGTGGAGCCCATTGCCTTGAGCCATCCAAACGGGGGTTCGGGCTACAAGTTTACCGAAGCAGGCAAAAGCATGGTGTTTCTGACCGACAACGAACTGGGGTTCATGCATCCCGGTGCGCTTTCCTTTGAGGACTATCGGGCCTTTTGCTCCGGGGTCGACCTGCTGATCCACGATGCCGAGTATATGCCCAAGGAATACGCGAAAACCGTATCCTGGGGCCATTCGGTTTACAGCGATGCCACACGCTTGGCCTGTGAGGCCAAGGTGAGCCGATTCGGGCTGTTTCATCACAACCAGGAGCGAACCGATCCCGGGGTGGACCTGATCGTGAAAGCCTGCCAGGACATCATTGCAAATCGGGGTGCGGGAATCGATTGTTTCGCAGTGGCCAGCGACATGGTCTTTGAGCTGTAACCTCAAATAGCTTTACCTCGTCTTCATACTTGATGGTTATAAGGCAACGCTTGGTACGCCGTCTTGGCTTTGTTTTGCCACTGTGCCGGAAGAGAGGAAAAGCAGACCATTTTCTTGTGAAATACCGCGATGAGCAAGCAGCTAGTTTCGCAGAAGTGACCGGAAGCCTTCTATGGGATTCACGAAGACAGCGAAGCTGAGCCTGCATGGAATTGGAGGTTGCCTTGCATTCAATTCTATGTTCATCATGAGACAATTACCTATGGGCCAAGCATCCGTGAACTCGTTTTTCACTTGAAAAGGAGGCACGCAATGAAAAACCGCATGACCGTCATGACGGAAAAACCGCTAAACGCCGAGACGTCTCCTGAGTTTTTGCGGTCCTGGATAACCGCCAATGAGGTTTTCTTTGACCGCAACCAGAATCAAATCATGGAGGCACCCATTTCGCTCTCTGATTGGAAATTAAACATCGATGGGGAAGTCAGCACACCGCTTTCCCTCGATTTCGATCAAATTCTCAGGATGCCCAAGGCCATCGCTGCCGATACTTTGGAATGCTCGGGCAACGGGCGTTCCCTGCTGTCTGAAAAGGCCCGGGGCAATCCATGGACGATTGGCGGCGTGGGAAATGCCGTCTTCGGCGGAGTGTGGCTCAAGGATCTGCTGGCGATGGCGGTCCCGAGGGCCGAGGCCGCCCATGTCGCGTTTGAAGGATTTGACAAACCCCTGGGATCAGCCGGCATAAAATTTATCCGCAGCATTCCCATGGAAAAGGCCATGTCGTCCACGCTGCTGGCTTATGAAATGAACGGAGAGCCGCTGCCGCTCAAACACGGTTTCCCGATGCGCGCTCTGGCACTGGGCTGGACCGGGGCCAACTGTGTCAAATGGTTAAGCCGCATCACGGTGCTTCAGCAGCCCTTTGAAGGCTTTTTTATGGACAATGTCTACCGGGTCTACCAGAAAGGGCAGGATCCCAAAACCGGAACCGTAGCGACGGCGCTAAAAATCAAGTCGATAATTACCCAGCCGCTTTCCGGTGAATCCCTTGAGGCCGGCGCCGTTACCGTGCTAGGCGCGGCCTTTGCCGGGGAAGACGACATCGACCGAGTCGATGTGTCCACTGACGACGGCGTCACCTGGCATCCGGCCGCTTTTATCGGGCCCCATGAACCCTTCGCCTGGCGCCAGTGGCAGTTTCTCTGGCAGGTCAAGACACCCGGCCCATATAAGATAATGGCGCGGGCCACCGATACCCATGGCAACCAGCAGCCCATGAACGCAACCTGGAATGTACTCGGCTACGGCAACAACGGCGTTGCGGAGCACGCCATC
This sequence comes from Desulfobacterales bacterium, assembly GCA_046704125.1. GTDB lineage: Bacteria > Desulfobacterota > Desulfobacteria > Desulfobacterales > JBJKSK01 > JBJKSK01. Next base: position 7,606 of record JBJKSK010000374.1, read on the forward strand.
ACCGTCACCGTCGTTTAGCGGCTCCTACAGCGGGAGCCGCGCCTTTTTTTCTCCCAAAACCGATGTCCGGTGACGGTAGACAGCGCCTAAAGGCCGGCGCATATCTCCGCCACGGACCGCACCTGGGCAAAGGTGCCGCTTAACGCCGCCAAAAAGGCGGCTTGCACGTTTTGCGCAGGGACCACCGCATCGCCAAAGGACAGGTCTCTGGTGGCACAGGCGTCATGGGCCAAAACGCACTCGAAGCCAAGGTCGGCCGCGGCCCGCGTAGTCGTGTCGATACACATGTGGGTCATCATCCCCGCGATCACCAGCCGTGAAATGCGATGATCCCGAAGGTGGCCAAGAAGAGGCGTATCCCGAAAGCTGTTGGGGAAATGTTTCTGAAATACCGTTTCATCGCCTGCGGGAAAGACGCTTTGGTGGATCTCTACCCCGGCCGTATCGGGCAGGAAAAAGGTCGATCCCGGTTTGGCGGCGATATGCTGGACATGAATCACCGGCAGCCCTTTCTGCCTAAAGGACTCAAGCAGCTGCCCGGCCCGGGACCCGGCTGACAAGGCACCCTCAAGCACCATGGCCCCGCCGGGGAAATAATCGTTTTGAATGTCCACGAGCAGCAAAGATAAATTCATTGAATACCTGCCCATTATAAGGTTAAATGCCAAAAATCCACTGGGCCGCAGCATGAAAAAGGGTGTATGGGCACGATCACTATTCTAAACGCGCCCCCAATGTTATCTGCAAGAAACCCGCTCGGTACCGACGGCATCAACGGCGGGCCATCGGGCAGTCACAGCCGGATAAATACGTACCCGCCGCCGGTGTAGCCAAAGGCTCTGAACAGGTGGTGATAGTCGCTGCTCAGGCCGCTGTAGAAGGTGTCAAAGGATATCTCGTAAGGATGCTCCTGAAACGAATCCACATCAAGGATGATCACCTTTCCGGTTTTGGCATCAAAACCGCCCACCGGGGAGTTGTGGGGGATATTGAGGGCTTTGACATAAACGCCCTGATCGAAGTGGGCGATGATCACGCCAGTGCCGTCTTCGAATTCCTGCAGCCGCTTCCAAAGATCGGCCTTCAGGACCTCCGAATCGCCGGGATCTTTTTTGGCTTCAACGATCGCCACGTGTTGACAGGGTATCTGGTAGGTATCGAGACTGGCTTTTACGATTTTCCCGAGAAGCTTCAGGGGCAGTCCCCGCCGGCCGTTGTCGCCTTCGGGTGACATGCGTTTTTTCCAGTTTCCAGCCGACACATCGTTCAGGATCTGCATCTGGGTAATCTGCGACGGCTTCCCCTTGATGTCCCTCAAGGCATTGACCACGCAGACCACCGAGGCCACGGAACACGAGGAACCATGAAATTGTTTGACATAATGTTTCCATAACGCCGACTTCAGCAGGTTCTCACCGGCTTGAGTCGACTCTGAGATATAGCGCGCCGTGTCTGGGCCAAAGGGCCCGGTACCGGTCAATTTGCGGAAAAGATACAAGACATAAAGCATCGGATGGATCATCTGTCGATAGATCTGCATCGCTTTCTTGGCCCCCTCAAACCAGCAGCCGTTTCACCGCAGACCGGGTGACCAGGACGGAAAACGCCACGAGAAAGGCCGCGCAACCTCCGATGAGCCACCGGTAAGCTCGATCGGACATCAGGGCCTTTCCCTTCCAGACGGCCGCGGACACGACACCGTACCAGGTGAAATCGCCGGCAATGTGACCGGCGAAAAAAACGCCGATGCCCCAGACGCCCAGCTTCATGCTGGCCAGGATATACCCCAGGCCGATAGAGGCCCACCAGATGGCCCAATAGGGGTTGGCCAGGCTAAGCAGTACGCCGGATGTTACCAGATTGCGCGACCCTGCCTCTGTGACCTCTTCGGCCTCACAGGCCAGCGTCAGGTTGGGCAGAGAGCGAAACATCGACCACGCCATCCAGACCAGAATCGCCGAG
>JBJKSK010000375.1:0-5264 GCA_046704125.1 Desulfobacterales bacterium
AGTCGAGGATACATGGGAAGGATTTGCCGCTCGACGATGCCGTTGCGCGCATCTGGGGCAAGGTCCGGAGAAAAAGCAAGCTCGTGCACCGCCTGACTTCGACTCACGCCGGTCGCCAGCCCCTGCAGGCGTGCCCCCTTTTCTTCCAGGAGGTCCAACACCAAATCCTGGGTCTTGGCCAGCTGGCCTTTTATCCGGACCATGGCATCTTCCTGGATATCGGCTTGAAGCACCAGGAACACGCCGCACAATACGCCGACAACGATCAGGGATATAAAAAAGGAAAGCTTATATTTGAAGTGAATTCTCATGTTCGTCTGCCCATGCGGCTTCTCAGGCAAACCCGGGGTGTTTTCGCATGATGGTTCACTTTGCGGCAACCCCGCTGGATCGCGTTATGTTGTTGTCAGACCGCACTGAAAATCTAGTCCCCGCGGTCTTTGTCCAGCACCCGGCGGACGGTGACGGCCATATGACTCAAGGCCAAAGGTTTGGACAAAATTTCCCTGATCCCCAAGGATCTCATTTTCTCGTGGGTATATCCTTTATTGAAACCGGTACTGAGGATGATCGGCATTTCATCGCGAATCGCCAGGATGTTTTTCGCAAGTGCCGTTCCTGTCATAAGCGGCATGGTCTGGTCAGTGATTACCAGGTCGAACCTTTCCGGCTTCTCCCTGAACGTCTCCAGGGCTTCGGTGCCATTTGTACACGAAATTACTTTGTAACCCAAATATTCCAGTCCCCGCAGGGCGGCATCCAGCAAAAGGGGCTCGTCATCGACGAGCAAGATGGTCTCACTGCCTCGCGGCAAGGGCCTTTCCTCTTTCCTCACTGGTAATTCTTCGCCCTCCAATTTCGGGAAGAAAACCCTGAAAGTCACGCCGGCCCCTGGTCGGCTGTCCACGGTTACGGCGCCGCCATACTGTGTGATCACGCCGTGAACCACAGACAGACCCAGCCCCGTTCCCTCTCCCTGTTTTTTGGTGGTGAAGTATGGCTCCCAGATGCGCTCCATCACCGCCGGGGTCATACCGGGGCCGGTGTCGCGGACCGTCAGCTGCACGTAGCGGCCCGGCTCCAATGCCCGGGGCCGCTGTGTGTCCTCGCGTTCAAAATGCACCACGGAAAGGTTCACCTCGAGGATACCGCCTTCAGCTCCCATGGCCTGACCGGCATTGGTACACAAATTCATGAGTACTTGATGGATTTGCGTCGGGTCACCCAGAATCGTATCGTCGCCGGGCTCAATATGCTGCCTGATTTGAATCGTTGCCGGCAATGCCGCTCGAAGCAGCTTGAGGCCTTCCTTGATGATGGGGCGCAAGCTGAGAGGCCTCAACTGCCGATCGCTCTGTCGGCTGAAGGCAAGGATCTGTTGGACGAGTTCCCTGGCGCGGGTCGCTGCCTCGATGACATTCTCGATGTACGAATCGGCCCGGGTTCCTTTTGGCATTTCCAGCTGAGTCATCTCCGAATAGCCGAAAATGATTCCCAGGATATTATTGAAATCATGAGCGATCCCGCCCGCCAGCGTGCCAACGGCTTCCATCTTTTGGGCCTGGAGCAGTTGCCGCTCCATCCTGTCCCTCTCGGCTTCCATCTTGACCCGATTGAGCTCGGCAGCGGCCCTTGCCGCAAGGATATTCATCACATCTTCCGCACGCTTGGGGGGATTGATCTTCCGTCGCGATATGGCCGCCAATATGCCCATGCAGCGGCCCTCTCTGTCTTTCAACGGGATCCCCATGTAACCCGCGGCACCAAGTATCGCCAGGTTCTCCTCTTGTGGGAAAAGCGCTTGAACGTTCTCGGGATAGATGGAGTACCCCTTATCGCAGACTGTCTTGAAGGAAGTAGAGTCGATGCAGTACTCCGAACCGTGGCTCAGCACGCCGTCGACTTTCATGGAAAGAATGCGGATATGGGATTCGTCAAAGAGCTCTCCCACCACCGCGACTTCAACTCCAAGCCATTCACAGAGTTTGCCGACCACCTCATCAAAATAGTCGTTGCCGGTGATGCTCATGGAGTTTTCCACCAGAGCCTGGATCGCACTTTCGGTCTCTCTGATATCGGTTACGTCGCGCACCGTGGAATGGCACTCTTTGAATTGCCCGAACTCATCCCGCTTAATGGACCGCTCCAGTTCGACAACCACGTGCCGGCCGTCTTTTTTCAAGAATTCAGTGATGATTCCGGTGACTCTGTTTGTTTCGTTGTTTTGTTGGAAACGGTCGATAAAACCATCGACATATGGGAAAGAGAGGAAATCTCTTATCGATTTGCCAAGAACTTCATCTTTGGCAAAGCCAAACATCTCAAGCCACTTTCTGTTTACGGCAAGAATCTTTCCATCTTTATCCAAAGCATGATAGGCAATGGGCGCATCTTCATAAAGGTTGCGAAACCTCTTTTCGCTTTCTTGCAGCGCTTCTGTCGCCAGCCTGTGTTCTGTTCGGATGCGGATAGACCGTATTCCATAGGCGAGATCGTCCGCCAATTCCTCTAGAAGCCGGCTCTCCGCCATATCGAAAGCATCCTTCTCTTCCGAATAGATGACGAGAACTCCGAAAGCATTGCCGTCAGCGAAAAGAGGCAATACGATGCACGAAGCATAGCCTCTTTTCAAGGCTTCTTCTTTTGTGACAAAATCGGGATCCGTCTGGATGTCTTTCACAATGGCCGGCATCACACTGCGAATGGCGGTCCAGGCTGGACCGCGGCTGGCCGCGGCATCGGACCCTGTCAGGCTCAACCCCTCCAGATAGCCCTCGTCATAGCCCCAGCGCGAAACCGGGCGTATGGTTTTCCCGGCGTCCGGCTCCGCATAACCGACCCAGGCCATCCGGTATTTGCCCCTTTCCACAATCAGGCGGCAGATTTTTTCCAGCAGTTCCGATTCGCTTTGAGCCCGCACCAGGACCTGGTTGCAGCCGCTGAGCATTTTTAGAGTCCGGGTGAGATTCAGTAGAGCCGCTTCGGCCTTTTTCCGCTCGGTGATGTCGTGAGCCATGGAAACGACGGCAACGACCGAACCCCGTTCGTCCTTGAGAGGGGTGCTGTTCCACTCGCAAAGAATCTTGTAACCCGCTTTAGTCCTGTTTTCCCGGACATTGTTTGAGGTGCTGGATCCGGCAATCAGTTTAGACCAGACTCTGTCCACATCGGCTCGAGCTTCCTTCACGGTAATGAAGTCGTAAGGATGTTTGCCCAATATTTCTGCCTCAGTGAAGCCAAAAACTCTTTCCGCAGCTGCATTCCAGAGCGTCACATGCTGGCCCGGATCCCAGACGACACACGCGATGGGCATTTCTTTGATGATCAGTTGAATGCGGGATTCAGTCATTTGAAGTTTGGTGTCGGCTTGCTGCATTGCCTCCCGTTGCCACAACTCCAAATTTTCGGCCATCCTATCGAAGGCGTGGGCCAACTGATTCAGCTCGCCATCGGCACGGGTCACGCCGGTTCGAATGGAAAAGTTTCCTCCGGTCACCTTTTTCATGGTGGCAAGCAGGGTTCCGACTTTGCGCAGAATACAAAGATCGCCAACAAGCCAGGCACCCAGGAGAGCCAACAAGGTAACCAGCAAAAGTATCATAAGGTTTTCGACAAGATCCTGCTTGGCGGCCGCATAGGCGACTGATTGCGGGATGGCGACCACGACATGTTGCGCATCCGCCCCCTGACCGACGGTGGTGAACCCATAGACCCGCGCCGCCCCGTCGGTTCCATAGGCAAGAGCCCCCGTGCGGCGCTGATGCATGGCGTCCAGGACGGATGTTTCCTTCAACCGCTTCCCGATGAATCGCTTGGCATACGGATACCGGGCAAGGATGATTCCTGCGCTGTCAAGGACCCTGACGGTTGCCCCGGGGGGGTATAGGTTCCCGGCAAGGTATCGGTTCAAATAATCAGTGTTCAACCCAGCGAAAAGGATGGATGTGTGCCGGCCGGCACTGTCCAAAACGGGGTACGCCATTAAAATTTCAGCTCTTTTTGCAATACGCCCGACAGTATATCCGCTGACTTGAACCCGGTAATTCATCATCAGTCTCTTATAGCAGTCAAGATCCGCGAAACTTACTTTGCCGGTGGTCTTCGGCCAGCTGGCAAATATCTCACCATCGGGTAAGGCGGCAGCAAGCTCGGTATACTCGGGAGATTTGCTCATGATGCGCGAAAAGACTTGCGAGATGGATTCCGAATCCCGCATCTGCAACCACGGCAGATACGACAGCGGGCGGAGGGTTGGGTGCACATAGCCAATCAGCAGCTTCTGGAATCGACCTATGGTTTGTGCCAAATCCTGCGCAGTGGCTTGTGTTTGAAAAATACCACGGGTTCGTTCCTTCATGGACAAATGCAGGAGCAGGCCCAACATGGGAACGATGGAAAACGCCACGATCAATATCAAGTGAAACCGCAGACTGTGAATTAATCTTTTCCTCATTGAACCGCCCCGAAGATTTGCATGCCGTCAAGTTTGGCGTAAAAAGCCCAAAAACTCATGGGATACCGGCTATGAAACATTTTCGAAAAAAGAGGCGAGACCAAGCCATGGGGATCCGTCTCCTTTTACAACTAATCGTGTTCATTTTAACATAATAGTTATTATATCGGATACAATAGAGGTAGGGTTGAATCCTTTGTTGTCTTGGCAAACCCAGCGACTCTACCTGTTGGCGGCATCAAGCGAAATCTCGATTTTCCCGGTAGGCCATGGTGCCATGCCAGCCGGTTGCGGAACGCCAGAAGGCAGAACACCGCCGGGGATAAGGAGCACGCCCGGTGCGGATGTAAGCTGCATATGCCCAAGCAGCTGATCCGTGGTGTACAGAACAAGATATCTTGCCCGTGCATTGCGACTGGAAATACGGATCGTTTCGTCGAGCGAAGCGGCGCGGGGCGGTATGATCGAAGCGGGCATCGGGCGGAGTCCCCTTGATCCGATCGTTTCGACAATGTTGAAATTTTTGTCCAGCAGCAATGCGGCCGGAGCGAACACGCGGAAGTGGTAGGAAATGCCGGTGGGCATCACCTGGCTGCGCAGATTGATCGAATAGGGTGCGGAATATTCCGGCAATTCGAAGGCCCGGAAGTAACTTCTGCCGCTCTGGAAATCATAGGTCCCCTGGCCACGGACAATTTCAGTGGATATCGACTTGCCGGCGGCCAGTTTTTCGAAGTGAAATTCAGACATTTTGCGGCAGCAGATGGGCGCGGCATCTAAGGCTTTGCGGAAAAAGGCAGCACGAGCCTCG
>JBJKSK010000376.1:0-3939 GCA_046704125.1 Desulfobacterales bacterium
CACTTTCATGGTGGCAGCGATAAACGGGTTGATCAACTTGACATCCATAGCGGCATAGGCTCCTTTGCTTCACGCCTCCCCATCCGGATAAGAACAGCCATCGAGCCGGAAAATCCGTTGGGTGCAGTTAAAAACTTATTTTTCATTCCCCCTTGTGGGCTTGGCCTGCTTATGTTAGCCGGAGTTCATCCGCCTGGCAACAGCTATTTTCATTTGCATAGAACCGGATGGCTGCTTTTGTCTTTGACATCGGTGCATCTTCTGTCATAACCATAACCAGTCGGAACGAAACGTTTTGCAGCGATAGCGGTTGCTACGAGAAAATCCATGGACGCCACATTGATCAACCCTTGCATCGATGCCACGTTGAATATTCTGGGGACCATTGCCGAAATCACGGCCCGCATCCGTCCCCCGCTGGCAAAGTCGACCAACGCCGCCCGGGGAGAAATCACCGGAGTCATCCAACTCAGCGGCGAGGCCAACGGCATTTTTTCCGTCACTTTTTCCCGGGAAACCATTCTGGCTGTGGTCTCAACGATGTTCGGTGAACCGATGACCGAGATCAATGCCGATATTCAGGATGCCGTGGGAGAAATCATCAACATGATTTCCGGCCGAATCACCCAGAGCATGGAACAGATGGGCCGGTCTCTAAAAGCTAAGCTGTCCACCGTGGTAACGGGAAAAGACCACCTCATCTCCCATATTCCCGGCCAACCCGTGATCGCCGTTCCCTTTGATACCGACGTCGGGTCGCTGACCATCGAATTTTCAATGGTTCCATAATCCCTGGTCTATCAACGGCTGGCCATCATGGGAGGAGGAAAACAAAGGGGAAAGCAGGGGAAAGCAAGACAGACAGGCCATGGACCGAGCCGGGCCAACGCCTCCAGGGATCTCGGGACAAGGGCGCTGGCCCCCGCCCCGGGCGGGCAGAAGCCGACAACGGGCAAAATCAAAGCCGGCTGACGGCCACGTGGTCCAGAAGGCGGATGGATCCGGCGGTCAAGGCGCCGATGGCCCGATCCAGATCATCGGTTTTTAAAATCATCACCGCCCGGTCCGTGTTTTTTTGAACAAACGCGTACATATACTCGACGTTTAAGGCGGCGTTTTCGAGCACCGACAGCAGGCTTCCCAGAGAGCCGGGTCGGTCTTGAATCTCCACGGCGATCACCTGCCCCAGCCGCACGGCAAAACCCTGATCCTTGAGCAGTTCCCGGGCCTTTTCGGTCTCGTCGACAATCAGGCGCAAAATTCCGAATTCCTTGTTGTCGGCCAGGGACATGGCCCGGATGTTGATGCCAAAATCGCCCAGGGTAGTGGCGATGTTTTTGAGCCGACCCGATCGGTTTTCGATAAAAATCGATAGTTGTTGAATCTTCATGTGGGCAGTCGATTGTCTCTTCCAATCGTCTCCTTATTTTCAAAGTGGAAAGGGGACCGTTTTCAACCCCACGGTTTCCTCCAGTCCGGCCATGAGATTCATGTTCTGCACCGCCTGACCGGCGGCCCCTTTGACCAGATTGTCGATGGCCGAAATAACGATCAATCGCTTGCCGGCCTCATCCAATCGGAATCCGATATCACAGAAATTGGTTCCCCGGACGTTTCGGGTATCGGGCAGTTTATCCCCGCTGCAAATTCGGATAAAGGGCCGGTTGCGATAAAACTCGGCCACGGTATCGCGAATGGCTTCCAGAGAAGCCTCGCGCGCCAGCATGGCATATTGGGTGGTGAGCATGCCTCGGCTCATGGGAACCAGATGGGGCACAAAGGTGATGTGCACATCCTGACCGGCCTCCCGGCTGAGCACTTCATCCATTTCCGGGTTGTGCCGATGCGCGGCCACCTTGTAGGCCTTGAAACTCTCGCTGACCTCGCAAAAATGAGATGTCAGCGTCGCTGAACGCCCCGCCCCGCTCACTCCGGATTTTGAGTCGGCGATCAGGGTTTTGGGATCCACGAGCTTTGCCTTGAGCAGCGGCACCATGGGAAGCAGTACGCTCGTGGGATAGCAGCCTGGATTTCCCACCAGAGAAGCTTTTCGGATCTTTTCGGTGTAGAGCTCACAGAGCCCGTAAACGGCCTCTTTAAGCAGGTCGGCGCAGCTGTGGGGCTGGTAGTGAGCCTCGTAAACCGCCTGATGTTCGAAGCGAAAGTCCGCCGATAAGTCGATGACTTTCTTTCCCCGGCGCCGAAGCTCGGGGACAAAGGCCATGGGCAGCTTGTGGGGAAGCGCCAGAAAAAAGTAATCGGCCACCCGGCAGGCCGCATCCGGGTCGTAAGACTGGCAGACCCCATCGACCATGGACGCCATCGCCGGAAAGACTTCGGCAAAACGCACCCCGGCATATTGCCGGGAAGTCAGCATCGTCAATTCTACCTCGGGATGCCCGGCGAGAATTCTTACCAGCTCCGCCCCGGCATATCCTGTGGCTCCAATCACCGCTGTCTGCATCATACGTGCTATCCTCATGAAGTTGCAGCTATTTTTTTTACACGAGAACAACAGGTTTTTCAATGTCAAAGTGAAACAGCTTGAACACACCCTCGCCCGGACACCAGGCGGCAAGGGAAACGTCAGGCTTGAGCGTGCATCGGAGCCAAGTATGTCAAAAAAATATTGCTGATATCATGATAATTTCAAAAATATATTGACATATTCCTCAAATCTGGATAATAATTTTAGAAAATTTTTCATTTCAACCCAAGGATTAATTTTCCGTGCCATCCCGGCCCAAACCATGTTTCTAACAGGACCGTATCAGGGTATGAAGCTTGACGACATCAATCTGGCCATCATCACGATGATGCGCGATGGCCGCATTTCCTACAGCCAGATCGCCAAGAAACTTTCCGTGTCCGAAAATACCGTCCGAAATCGGGCCGGAAAGCTGCTGGAAGACGGCGTCCTGGAAATCAGCGGCCTGGTGGATCCCGAAGCGCTGCCCGGCCACCGGTTGGTGATCATCGGCGTCAATCTCAAGACGATGGACCTGGTCATCAAGGCCAAGGAACTTAGCGACCTCAAAGGAGTGGTGTCGGTTTGCGTGGTAACGGGACGCTATGATCTGATGATCACCGTTTTGCTCAAGGAAGGTTTTGGCCTGCTGGAATTTTATACCGAGGAACTGGCCCGCGTCCAAGATGTCCAGTCCGTGGAAACCTTTGTCGTTTACAAGGGATACAATCTGAAGGTACCCTATATCTTGTAATCGAAAGTCCATGGACCCGGCGTTGCGTCCTGTCCTCTTTCTTTAGTCAACCCCACTCTATTGAAGGAGCCTTTTATGAAGGAAATCAGCGAACTGACTATCGCCCGGGACGTAAAATATGCCAAAGACCATGAATGGGTCCAGGTCCAGGGCGAAAAGGCCAAAATCGGCATCAGCGACTACGCCCAGGATCAACTCGGCGACATTGTCTTTGTGGAGCTTCCCGCCGTTGGAACAAGCCTCGAACAAGGCGCGGAATTCGGGACCGTGGAATCGGTCAAGGCCGTCTCGGAGCTTTACTCGCCTGTCAGCGGCACGGTCACATCGGTCAACCCGGCCCTGGAAGACGCCCCGGATCTAGTCAACACCAGCTGTTACACCCAAGGCTGGATGATCGAAATTCGACTCAGCAAACCGGCTCAGATCGATTCCCTCATGGATCACGATGCCTACCTGTCGATGCTCAAAGGAGCCTAGGCGCCTCAGCGATGCCGGCCAAAAGCGCAAAACGTGCCTGGATCGCCGAGTTGGGGCTGCAGCCTTATCCGCAGGCTCTGGAACTGCAGCATCGTCTGGTGGCGGCGCGAAACGATCGCCGCCTGGACCGGGACGTGATCCTGGTGCTGGAGCACCCGCCGATTTTCACCCTGGGCCGCCGAGGCGGAAGGGAATGTCTGCGGGTAGACTCGGATTTTTTACAGCGGCGAAACGTCCCGGT
>JBJKSK010000377.1:0-3419 GCA_046704125.1 Desulfobacterales bacterium
TCGCACCGACGCGGTCATCCACGCCGGGGACGGTCCGCGCCTTTCTGTCTCCTGCGTCAGCCCGGGAAAAGAACCTTTTGTGGGATATATCGGCGCGCGAACAAGAGCCGATTACGGCATCAGCTGCCACATGGGCGCGCAGACCTGCATGGTCTGGAATCCATTCGCGGTGAGCTCCGTCGATGAGGCGAAACAAAGGCTCAGAGGCAATCCGGCTGTAATTGTATCTTTTTCTTGTTTAGCTTGACAGCTGCAGAATACATAGTTTGGTCAGGCGCCCGGTCGGCGCCTGCCGGGACTCGTCAACCAAAAGCACTGGTTTCAGCAACGTCTACTGTCAATGGCGTTTCCACCTGCTTCACGTGTAATACCGCAGTCCAGTCAACACTAAAGTGAAAATAAATTGACAAAATTATATGATGACATAATATCTTAATCACTATGATTCGAACCGAACCCATCAAAAAACGGAAACTTTCCGAGCAAGTGCTGGATCGCCTGCTGGAACTCATCGAATCCGGGGAAATGAAGCCCGATGAAGAAATGCCCTCGGAACGCGAACTGATGGAGCTATTCCAGGTCGGACGCCCCGCAGTGCGCGAGGCGCTTCAATCCCTCGAACGCATGGGATTGATCATGATTCGGCACGGCGAGCGCGCCAAGATACTCAAACCCACCGAAAACGGCATCATCGACCAGATCGATTTTGCAGCCCGCCAGTTATTGGCCAGTTCGGGAAAAAACGTCGATTTCTTAAAAGAAGCCCGGCAGGTGCTGGAGGCCGGCATCGCCCGTCTGGCCGTGATGCGCGCCACATCCGAGGAAGTGGATGCCCTGGAAACCTATCTGGAGGCCATGCGCCGCAACATCGGCAGACGCGCCAAATTTCTTGAGGCCGACCAGCAGTTTCATCTCACGCTGGCCAAAATGACCCACAATCCCATATTGTGGACGGCCATGCAGGCGGTGTTCAAATGGCTGTCCAGCTACTATGCGGATCTGTTGGGAGTGTCGGGCCTCGAAGATCTCACCCTGCAGGAACATGAGGCCATTCTCCAAAAGGTCCGTGAAGGCGATGCCGAAGACGCGGCCAATCGGATCAGCGAGCATATTCTGCGGTTAAACGAACTTTATCCCCACACCACGCAGGACTGAACCCCATCTCGATAATCGTCTAAGGGTCCACGGCGCCCGGATTTAACCGATTCACCTCAGGTGGAAAAATCTGCTTGACATACTTATATGATGAGTATATATGTCAATGACATGATTTTATCCCGATGGCCCTAGAAAGTCCTGACCCAGGCTGGACGCTCACCACAACCAACAACCGAAAGGGAACAACCGCATGGGTACTATCTCCAAAAAAATAACCGTACCGGAATTCGGGAAACGGAAAGAAACCGGGGAAAAAGTAACGATGATCACGGTGTACGATTTTCCCATGGCCCGCCTGGTGGACCGGTCACCGGCCGAAATGATCCTGGTAGGCGACTCCCTTGGGATGGTCATTCAGGGCCTTGAGCATACCAACCCGGTCACCCTTGACGAGATCATCTACCATGCCAAGGCGGTGCGACGCGGCGCCCCGAGTACGCTGATCGTGGGCGACATGCCTTTTATGAGCTACCAGGTCGGCCCAGAGAAGGCCCTTACTTCCGCGGGCCGCATCATCAAGGAAAGCGGGGTGGATTGCGTGAAAATGGAGGGCGGGGAATTCGTCGCGCCGTCCGTGGCGCGGATGGTAAAGGCCGGGATTCCCGTCATCGGGCACATCGGCCTGACCCCGCAGAGCGCTTCCGCACTGGGTGGCTTCAAGGTGCAGGGCAAGACGCCGCAGGAGGCCGAGCAACTCATCGCCGATGCCAAGGCGCTGGATGAAGCCGGCGTATTCGCCATGGTGCTGGAGTGCATCCCCGCCGGGGTTGCCAAGGTCATCACCGAGTCGGTATCGGCGGTGACCATCGGCGTCGGCGCCGGCCCGCATGTCAACGGACAAAACCTCAACGCTTACGACATCCTGGGGCTTTTTGACGCCTTTGTCCCCAAATTTGTCCAGCAGTACAAACAGCTCGCCCCGGAAATTCTCGACGGCTTCACCGCATTTGCCCAGGCGGTTCGCAGCGGCGACTACCCCTCAAAAGGCCAGATGTTTAACGGCGGCGAAGCCATTACCCGCCTCTACCCACTGGACTAGAAACCGCCGCCTGGCCGGCACCCGCGGAGGCATTATGTCCGATCGTAGCGAAGATACGCACAAAAAAAACCACCATAGTACCACGATCACCGAAGGCATCGACCGAGCCACCCACCGGTCCCTTTTTTATGCGATGGGGTGGCAGCCCAAGGATCTGAAAAAGCCGCTGGTCGCCGTGGTCAACTCCTTCAACGAATTGATGCCCGGCCACATCCATCTCAACACCCTGGTCCAGGCGATCAAGCTCGGTATCGCCGAAGCGGGCGGGACGCCCCTGGAATTTCCCTGCATTGCCGTGTGCGACGGCATCGCCACCGGTCATGCCGGCATGCGCATGCCCATGGTCAGCCGCGAAATAATCGCCGATTCCATTACCCTGATGGTTATCGCCCACGCCTTCGATGCCATGGTGCTGGTATCCAACTGCGACAAAGTCACCCCCGGCATGCTGATGGCGGCCGGCCGCCTGAATATACCGGCGGTCGTCGTTACCGGCGGCCCCATGGACACAGGCTGCTTCAAAGGGCAACGGGTCTGCTACACGGATCTGATCGAGGCGGAAGGGCAGGTCCAGCGCGGCCAAATGAGTCCGCAGGAGCTCGCGGAATTCGAACTCACCGCCAATGTCGGCCCGGGCGCCTGCGCGCTCATGGGTACCGCCAACTGCATGAACATGCTGACCGAGGCGCTGGGGATGACACCCACTGACGGTGCGCTGATTCCGGCCACATGGGGCCAACGGGTGGCCCTGGCGCGCAATGCCGGACGCTTCGTGCTGGATCTGCTCGAAAGAAACATACGACCCAGAGACATCATGACCCCCGAGGCCTTCGAGAATGCCATCGCAGTGGATATGGCCATCGGGGGGTCCACCAATTCCACCTTACACCTGCCGGCCATCGCCAAGGAGCTCGGCATCTCTCTCACCTTGGACAACTTTCAGGAAGTTGCCATTCGAACCCCGCACCTCACCTTGCTCAAGCCGGCCGGGGAGTTTTTCCCCCGGGATATGTACGACGCCGGCGGTCTGGCCGCGCTGATGGGGGAGTTGAACCGGGGCGGCCTGTTGCATCCCGGATGCATGACGGTTACCGGGAAAACCATCGGAGAGAACATCGAGGCTCGGCGCATTACCCGTTCCGATGTCATCCGCCCGTTGGATCGGCCCCTCCGGCAGGTAGGCGGCATCGCTTTTCTCTATGGGAACCTGGCGCCCCAAGGC
>JBJKSK010000378.1:0-2838 GCA_046704125.1 Desulfobacterales bacterium
CACAGCCTATCTGCCCAGCACGAGCGGCTCCGGTCTTTATGGAAGGGAATCCGGATCGAGACGCCCGTGCGCGAGATGGCTGGATCCTTCCGGGTGGGAGACAGCATCCGGTTGACGTCCCGGGTGCATCTGGGGGGCCTAAGCCCCGAGGAGGTGGAGGTGGAGCTTTACTATGGCCACCTGCATGACGTGGACCGTATCAGTCAGGGGCACTCTCAGCCCATGACCGTAGCTCAGGATCTTGGAAACGGAGACTACTCGTATGCGTGCCGCATTCCATGCAGCCTTCCAGGGCGTTTCGGGTTTACGGCCAGGGTGACGCCCAGGGGCGACGAGCGGTTGAAATGTACACCGGGGCTGCTCACCTGGGCTTAGCCATGTCTGATATCCAATATCCTAGGCAGATGGCGGTTTATCCCCATCGGAGCAGACGATGTCTCCAAAACAGCGAAATCCACGTGTTCTGATTGTCACCCCGGAAGTGACCTACCTGCCTGACGGAATGGGCAATATCGCCAACTACCTCACCGCCAAAGCCGGAGGGCTGGCCGATGTTTCGGCGGCGCTGATCAATGCCCTTTTTGACCAGGGCGCCGATGTTCATGTGGCATTGCCCGATTATCGGGAGATATTCAACGCCCAGATCAATCCGATCCTGGAAAAAGAACTTCATGTTATCCGCAGCAAAATGCCCGGGGACCGCGTGCATCTGGCCGAAGACCGGGCCTTTTTTTACCTCAACAAGGTTTATTCCAACTATAACGCGGAAAATCTAAAGATCGCCCTGACCTTCCAGCGGGAAGTGATCAACAATATCGTTCCGCGGGTGCAGCCGGATCTGATTCACTGCAACGACTGGATGACGGGATTGATCCCGGCCATGTCCCGCCAGATGGGCATCCCCTGCCTGTTTACCATCCACAATATCCACACCACCAAAGTGCTGCTGGGAACCATCGAGGACCGGGGCATCGACGCGGCCTATTTTTGGCAGCATCTTTACTACGAAAAAATGGCCTACGAATACGAGGAGACCCGGGAAAACAATCCGGTGGACATGCTTACCAGTGGCATTTTCGCCTCCCATTTCGTCAACACGGTCAGTCCGACTTTTCTCATGGAGATGGTCCATGGGCGGCACGATTTCGTGGAACCTTACCTTCGTCAGGAACTTGCCAACAAGTGGTATGCCGGCTGCGGCGTGGGAATTCTCAATGCCCCGGATCCCACTTACGACCCGGCCACGGACCCGGATCTGTTTTGCCGGTTTGGCATTCAGGATCATGTCGAAGGCAAACGGGAAAACAAGCTCCGGTTCCAGGCCGCCGTGGGGTTGAACCCAGACGATACGGCCCCTGTTTTCTTCTGGCCCTCCCGATTGGATACCATCCAGAAGGGTTGCCAGCTGATGGCCGACATCCTTTATCGGGTCGTGGATACCTGGTGGCATCAGAATCTGCAGGTGGTGTTTGTGGCAAACGGCGAATTCAAACGCCACTTCCGGGATATCGTTGACTTTCATCATTTGGAAAATCGGGTGGCGATCTGCGATTTCGACGAGCGAATGGCACGCCAGGCTTACGGTGCATCCGATTTTATTTTGATGCCCTCACGTTTCGAACCCTGCGGTCTGCCTCAGATGATCGCCCCCATTTATGGGGCGTTGACTGTGGCCCACGATACCGGAGGACTTCACGACACGGTGATTCATATGGATCCGGTTCACGACCGGGGAAATGGATTTGTCTTTGAGCATTTCGATTCCCAGGGGCTGTTCTGGGCCATTGAGGAGGCCATGCGCTTTTACAATCTGCCCCCGGAGTTGCGCCATCGGCAGACCGAGCGGGTCATGAGAGAAAGCCGGGCCAGCTTCAACCACGATGTGACGGCCAGCCGGTATATCGAGTTGTATGAAAAGATGCTTGATCGTCCCCTGATCCGCACGAAGGGGTGAAGATTGAGCCGACAGGAATTTTGGGGGCCTATAACCCGGGGATCATCTGAGGGGGCTGATGAGCATTTCCAATGAAGATTCCCCATCCGTGTCGCTTCTTTGGGCTTCCCGGATGAGGACGCCGTGGTAGTTTTGTTTCAGCACGATGGAGGCATGAACACCGGAAAGAATCGTCCCGGCGGCGATATTGCCGCTGACTTCCGCCACGCGGGTGGTCTTTATCTCCCGGCCCCACCGGTCCAGAGCCGCCTTTTCGTCGTTGCGTTCATCGATTTCGGCCTGGATCCGGGCGATGGCGTCGGCCAAGGCTTTTTGTTGCTGATCCAGCTCGTCTTGGCGCTGGAAAAGGGCGTCAAGGGCTTGTTCGGCTTCCCGAGCCCGTTTTTCCATTTCTTCAATCTGCTTTTCCATGCGGCCGCGTTGTTTTTCGTCGAGTGTTTCCGCGGAGTTGGTCAAGGGCTCTTTGATTTCCCGTTGATTTATCATGGACCGGTCCTGAACCTGGGCGAGTCTTGAAATTTCATGCTTGATGTCTGCATCCTTATCGGCCAGGGTCTGTTGGCGGGCCATTTCCTGGTCCCGGTCGGCGGCCAGTTGATCGATGGCGGCCTGGATGCCGGAAAGCTCGATTTTCAGATGATCGTCGGTACCGGCGCGCAGACGGCTGGGCGCCGAGACTTCCGTGCCGACCTGGCGGGCGTATATGCCCTGTGTGGACGAGATCCTGGAGGACAGGATAGTCCCCGTATGAATGAGGCACCGGCCGCTGTTGGTGATGGTGGAGTCGATAATTTCCTTTTGGATGGCCACATCCCCGAAGGCTTCCAGAACCGACCCGGTGATGTATTTGGCCTTCACCGAACCCCTGACGGTGACCTTGGAAT
>JBJKSK010000379.1:0-11619 GCA_046704125.1 Desulfobacterales bacterium
AGGTTCGAATCCTTGTCCCTCAGCCAAGCCGTTTCAAGAAGGGTTATGGTTTTCCATAGCCCTTCTTGGCCGTTTTCTACCTTTCTCCCATCGGTGTCCAGACCTTGCGCAGGCATATTCCGAATCAACATACTGATTTTTCAGAAATCCGAACAGATCCCAATGAGCGTTTCGGAGAAAAAATCTACCCTGTGGTCCCAGGCGGTTGAACAAAAAACAACCACCGTCCTTTTGAAATGCACATCCACAGGGGCTGGAGACGCTTTTTCCTTTGACAGAAAGACCCGTTTTACCCTATTGTCGCAATCAACCGTATATCATCCCAAGAGCCGGCAACGACACTGGCTTTTTTCAAGCCTGAACGTGAGCTCCGGTGAGGCGGCCCGGTGGCGAATGGGGAGGTGTGTAAACACCGAGTTGGAGGCCGTGAGAGGCTTTCAAGTGGATTAACTAGGAGAGGAAAGGAGAAAAGAATGAACAAGGGAGAGCTGATCAATGCCGTTGCGAAGGTCTTGAGCACCAAAAAAGATGCTCAACTGGCGGTGGATTGCATCATTGACACGATCACCAACGCTTTGAAGAAAGAAGAACCCGTCACTCTGGTCGGTTTCGGGACCTTTAAGGTCGCAAATCGAGAGGCCCGGCAGGGGAGAAATCCTCAGACCGGTGCGGAAATCAAGATCGCCGCCAGAAAAGTACCCAAGTTCACACCGGGAAAAGCCCTCAAAGACGCGGTGAATTAGCAGAATCGGGCATGAAGCGCTTCAGAAAGGCAGGGGGAAACGCCCCTGCCTTTTTTTGATGGAGTGATGTTGCCTAAATTCTATGGAATTATCGAAAAAAGGCGATTCCGGCCAAAACTGGTGTTGCCCGCCACAGCGGATGACAAAGCATTCGGAGGTCGAAGATGAAACTTGATGTCATTTCCACAGACAAGGCTCCGGCGGCCATTGGCCCCTATTCCCAAGGAATTTCAGCAAATGGATTGATTTTTGTCAGCGGGCAGTTGGGCATTGATCCGGCTACCGGCCAGCTGGTGGGACCCGGGTTTGGGGATCAGGCCAGACAGGCTCTGCGCAATCTTCAACAGGTGCTCAAAGCCGCTGGAAGCGATTTGGATCAGGTGGTGGCCGTTGATGTGTTTTTGCAGGATATGGGGCAATTTTCGGAATTCAACACGCTGTATGCCGAATTTTTTACGTCGCACCGGCCAGCCCGCGCCGTGGTGGAAGTCAGCGCCCTGCCCAAGGCCGCCTTGCTGGAGATCAAATGCGTCGCCTCCCGGTGACCTAAATCTGTCCGCTGGTTGTGCTGATATCCGCAGAGATGCGGAAAATGACTTGACATTTGACTTTGTAATGGTCTAACCATTCGAAAGAGTTCTGGCCAGAGCTTTACCGTTTACGAGATTACAAACGGCCAAACCGAAACCTCAGAGATTCCATGTTCAAGACCGCCACACGCAACCGGGTGTTTCAGGATGTGGTAGAGCAAATCCAGGAGGCGATTCTCAAGGGTCGGCTCACGGCCGGAGACACCCTGCCCGCGGAACGTGAGCTCAAGGAGATATTTCAGACCAGCCGGGGCACCTTGCGAGAGGCCCTGCGGGTCCTGGAACAAAAAGGGCTTATCGAAATCAAGCTGGGTGTCGGCGGTGGTGCCGTGGTCAAGGCTCCCGGCACTCAGCAGGTTTGTGAGAGCCTGGATCTGCTGATCCGGTTTCAGAAAATTTCTCTGGCCCACATCGCTGAGTTCCGGGAAAAAGTCGAGGGCGACGTGGCCGCCCTGGCGGCCCAACGGGCCCAGGCCAAAGACATCACCCATCTGCGCGCACTTCTGTCTTCCGCTTGCCAGGCCATGGCCAGAGGCCCGGCGCACTGGGAGGACTTTGTCCGGGAAGACCAGCGGATCCATCTGGCCCTGGCCCATATTTCCGGAAATCCCGTATTTGTTTCCGTACTCAAGACCGTGCACGAAAACATCCAAAGTTATTTCGAACAGTTTCTCCCCAAAGACAAAGACGTTTTGGCACAGGATTACCAAGATCTGTGCGACATCGTGGACGCCGTGGCCTGCGCCGATGCCCGGGCCGCGGGCAATCTGGCCCGCAACCACGTCAGACGGTTTAATCTGTTTATGGAAGGCGGCCAAAGGGTTTCGGAAAACAACGAGCCATGAAAGTGCTTTAGCGATGGTTCTAAAGGCCTTTTGTTTAGAGCCGGTGATAATACCCGCATTTGAAGGAGAACACGCTGTATGCAAACCGATGAGAGGCTGATTCAAGATGCCGTTTCTCTGGCCGAAACCTGGCAAAAGAGGGCCAACGCGCTGCTGACCCGAGAGGAAAAACGAAAGCAGGGCCAGATGAAGCAGCTGTTGACTCACCCACTAGACAAAGTGATCTTGACCAAGATGATGGATCAGGGGTTTCGCTCGGGCAACCATGCCCGGGTCGCCGATCAGGTGTCCTGGATTCTGAAGCAATTCGGGATCCCCAAATTTTTCTCGCCGGCGGAACAGGCCCTGATGCATTTGTTTGTGGGGCCGGGAAAGCTTTTCCCTGGGATGAGCGTGCCCAAGATGATTGAAAAGATGCGCGCGGACAGCAACCGGGTAATCATCGCCGGAGAGCATGACGTGCTGCTTCCCCACCTGGAGGCCAGGCGGCGAGCCGGGGTTCGGATGAATCTGAATCATCTGGGCGAGGCGGTCCTGGGCGATGATGAATCGTTGCACCGTCTCGAGACCTATCTGGCAGACCTGGCCTCTCCCGAAATCGAGTACATTTCGGTCAAAATCTCCACCATCTATTCCCAGATCAGTTCGTTGGCCTTTGAAAGGACCGTGGAGGTGCTCGTCGAACGGCTTTCCAAACTCTACCGGGCAGCCCGGGATCATTTCTACGCGCGAAACGACGGTATCCAGGTTCCCAAGTTCGTCAACCTGGATATGGAAGAGTACCGGGATCTGGAGATCACCGCAGCGGCCTTTATCCGCGCCTTGGAAAAGTCCGAGTTCAAGCACCATTCGGCGGGCATCGTCCTCCAGGCCTACCTTCCGGATTCCTACGCGATGCAGCAGGAGCTGACGGCCTGGGCCCGCCAACGGGTGGCTGACGGTGGCGCCCCCATCAAGGTGCGCATCGTCAAGGGCGCCAACATGGAGATGGAACAAGTCGAGTCAGCCCTGTTCAACTGGCCGCTGGCCCCCTATGACAACAAACGCGACGTGGACGCCAACTACAAGCGGATGGTCGATTATGCCATGATCCCGGAAAACATCCAGGCCGTGCATCTGGGGGTGGCTTCCCATAACCTGTTTGACCTGGCCTACGCCTGCTGCCTGGCGCAGAAAAATGATGTCGTCGGCCACTTTACCTTCGAGATGCTGGAGGGCATGGCCGATCATGTGCGTCGGGCCATTCAGGAGATTTCCGGCGAGGTTCTGCTTTATGCGCCGGTGGCCACCCGGGATCAGTTCATCAACGCCATCGCCTACCTGATCCGGCGTCTGGACGAAAACACCGCGCCGGAAAATTTCCTGCGCCATTCGTTTGGCATGACTGTGGATTCCCCCCAATGGCGTCTGCTCCGAGAGCAGTTTATCGAGGCTCAAGCCTATAAGGAGTCTGCGCCACAATCCCCCAACCGGATCCAGAATCGGTCCACCGAGGCCTTTGCCCTGGACATGGGCACCTTTTATCAGGGTGAATTTGTCAACGAGCCGGACACGGACTGGTCGCTTGCAGCCAACCGGCGATGGGCCGAAGAGATCCGCCAACAGTGGATGACGGTCCCGGAAAAAGATTTGCCCCGGATTCCCGTGGTGGTGGGCGGCGATGAACTGACGGGAGACCGGGCTTGCGGCCAATATTTCGACCCGAACCGATATGCCGATAGAGTTTTGGTCGCCGGCTATACGCTGGCCAACGCCGATGACGTCCAGCGGGCCATAGCCGTGGCCAAAACCGATCCCGACAAATGGCGGCAAAAAACACCGGCCCAGCGCCACGAGGTGCTCTCCCGGGTGGCCATGAAGCTTCGTCATGCCCGGGGCGACCTGATCGGGGCCGCGGCGGTAAACACCGGCAAACTTTTCACCGAAAGCGATCCCGAAGTCTCGGAAGCCATCGATTTTGCCGAATACTACCCGTTTTCCGTTCGGACCTTTGAATCGTTGCCCAACATCGCGGTCAAGGGAAAGGGTGTGGGCATAGTCATCTCACCGTGGAATTTTCCCATCGCCATTCCCTGCGGCGGGATGCTGGCGGCCTTGGCGGCGGGAAATACCGTAATCTTTAAACCGGCCTCCGCCGCCGTGCTTTCCGCCTGGCAAACCTGCAAGTGCTTCTGGGAGGCCGGAGTGTCCAAAAACACCTTGCAGTTTCTTCCCTGTGCGGGCTCGACCACGGGTCGTCAATTGGTCAACCACCCGGATGTCGATTTTGTCATCCTCACCGGTGGCACCGACACGGGGCTGGCCATGCTCAAGGACCGGCCCGGTCTGCAGCTTGCCGCGGAAACCGGCGGTAAGAACGCCACCATCGTCACGGCGATGAGCGACCGCGACCAGGCGATTAAAAACATTCTGCATTCGGCCTTTAGCAACACCGGCCAGAAATGCTCGGCCACATCCCTGGTGATACTCCAACGTGAGGTCTATGAAGACCCTTTGTTCAAAAAACAATTGGTGGATGCGGTCCAAAGCCTCAAGGTGGGCTCCGCCTGGGCCTTTGAGAACAAAGTGGGGCCTCTGATCGCGCCGCCTTCCGGCGACTTGAAGCGGGCCCTGACCCAGTTGGAGCCAGGTGAATCCTGGGCACTGAAGCCTCATCTGGTCGAGGGCAATCCCTTTCTCTGGAGCCCGGGGATCAAATACGGGGTCCAGCCGGGAAGCTATACCCATATGACCGAGTTTTTTGGCCCGGTCATTGGCGTGATGTGTGCCGAAAACCTGCCGCAGGCCATTGATCTGGTCAACCAGACCGGTTACGGATTGACCTCAGGAATCGAAAGCCTGGACGTCCGCGAACAGGAACTGTGGAAGGCAAACATCAAGGCGGGAAACCTCTACGTCAACCGGCATACCACTGGGGCCATCGTATTGCGCCAGCCCTTCGGGGGCATGGGCAAGTCGGCTATCGGCGCAGGGATAAAGGCCGGGGGTCCCAACTACGTGTCTCAATTCATGGACTTTACCGAGACCGCCGCCCCGGCTGTAGGCGCGATTTCAAAAGATCACCGGCTGTTGCGGGTGGTATCGGACTGGACACAGAAGCTGCACTGGGGACAATGGCTGGAGCACGAAGCCGATTTGACCCGCACCATCCGTGCCGTCAAAAGCTATCTGTATCAGATGGACCAGGAGTTTTCCGGGGAAAAGGATTACTTTCACCTCCGGGGCCAGGACAACCTCGTGCGGTATCTTCCCGTGGGTAAAATCGTGATCCGGCTGCATGAAAAAGACAGCTTATTCGATGTCCTGGCGCGCATTGCCGCGGCGGTCATTGCCGGCTGCCACCTACAGGTAAGTCTCCCGGTAGGCATCAGCAACGCCGTGACCCGTTTTATCACCGGAAGGCAGGGCCGGAGGTTTCTTGCAGACGTCGCGTTGGCTCGCCACACCGATGCCGAGCTGATCACCATGATACCTGCCATCGACCGTATCCGCTATGCAGCCGCCGACCGGGTCCCCGCCGAGGTATTTCAAGCCGCGGCAGCCACAGGCTTTTACATCGCAAAAAGCCCCGTATTGATGGAAGGCCGTCTCGAAATGATCCACTATTTCCGGGAACAGAGCATCTCCAACAACTACCATCGCTATGGCAACCTCGCCGAGCGGGCTCTCGTCTGATCATAGGCAGCGTCCTGCAGCGTGAAGACAAGAAAGCCCGGTGCCCCGGAAAAAAGGCCCGGGCTTTCTTGTCCCGATCACCTGTAGGCCGATGAATTGACACCGGATCGATAGTGTGGCACTCTTTTCCAGGTGTTCTGCAAATGTTCTATCGCCCCTGTCGTTCCTTACCGCCTTCGCTATTGAATATTGGACATTTTCATGGATCTGGCCATTTTTTCGGCGCGAATTTTTACGGGAAACCCTACGGCCCCTTGGGCCGAGGCCATTGGCATAAAAAGCGACCGCATTGAGCTCGTCGGTTCCCGCCGCAAGGTACAAGCCGCTTGTGACCGGAGCACCCGCGTTCTGGACTTGCCAAACCATCTGGTGACCCCGGGTTTGGTGGACGCACACTGCCATTTTACGCAATTTGGCACCAGTCTGAGTTGGATTGCGCTCGGTGGGCAAACGTCCATGAGCGATGCCCTGACTCGGGTTTTTGATGCGGCCAGGGCGCATTCGCCCGGCCAGTGGCTTCTCGGCTGGGGCTGGAATCACCATCAGTGGGTGGAGGATCGAGAGCCAACGGCCGCGGACCTGGATGCCTTGGTCCCGGATCATCCGGTCTGCCTGCTTCGGACCTGCGGCCACAGTCTGGTGCTCAACTCCCTGGCCATGGCCCGATGCGGAATCGGCCCCGGGAGTCCGGATCCACCCGGCGGTCGTATCCTGCGAGACCCGAAGACCGGACAGCCTACCGGCTTGATCCAGGGAGGCTATGGTCTAGTGGAGCCATATCTCCCCGAACCGACCCTGGCGCAGCGCCGCCATGCTGCGCTATCGGCTCAAGAGCAGATCCTTAAGTGGGGGATCACCGGCGTTCACACCTGTGAATCCCTGGCCAACTGGGAGATTTTATCATCCTTAGACGAAGAAGGCCTGCTCAAGATACGGGTCTATCACCTGCTCTCCTTTGAGGAACTGTCCCGGTCGGTCTCTCTATTGATCCGTCCCGGGTATGGGGGCCAACGGCTGTGGTTTGGGCATGTCAAGCTCTTTGCCGATGGATCCCTGGGCGCCGATACGGCCCTGCTGCATCAACCCTACAGCGATGATTCCACCAAATGTGGTATGGCAACGGCCAGCGTGAACGAAATTCAGCAACAAATCGTAGAATCCTATCAGTTGGGCTGGGACGTGGCGATCCATGCCAATGGCGACAAGGCGGTCTCTCACGCGCTGACAGCCATTGCCGGCGCCCGGTCCTTGGTCATTGATCATCGATTCAAGCGCGACAGAATCGAAAATGTCCAGTTGTTTCGCTCCCAGGATCTTAGCGAGTTCCAGCGCTTAAGGCTCACGGCCTCGGTGCAGCCTGCGTTTTTAGCAACGGACTGGGAAATCGCCCAGCGGAAATGGGGGGCGCGTTGCCGGCATGCCTACGCCTGGCGATCGCTTCTCAATGCCCGTATCCCGCTTCAGTTTGGCTCCGACGCACCGGTGGAATCCTGCTCCCCGATGGCCGGAATCCATGCCGCCGTGACCCGACAGTCCGCCTGCGGGCTTCCGCCAGAAGGCTGGTACCCCGAACAGGACCTGACGCTACCTCAGGCCCTTGCCGGCTACACCCGAATGGCCGCCTGGACCTCCCGGAGGGAAGCCCAGCTCGGGCAACTGACACCGGGACGATTGGCGGATTTGACGGTGTTTGAACGCGATCTTTTTTCCACGGCTCCGGACCAATGGCTGACCACGCGGGTGGCGATGACGGTGGTGGGCGGAAAGGTGGTTTTTGAAGCCAGCAATTGAATGGAGTGGAGGAGTAAACCGCTTTTGAGAGCCGGCGCTTCATCACTCCGATTTTTTTACCCCAAAGGAGGAACTATGGTCACTGAAGCAGTTTTTGAGGTTGAAACGCTGACGTCATTTGCCCTCGATACGATCCGGGATTGCGGCGCCGAGGCGCTGTCCTTTTACGGGAAGGGGCAACACCATATCAAATTCGATGAGCAGCTGGTCACCGAGGCGGAACTTCACCTCAGAACGTTTTTTCAGGACCGTATTCAATCCAGGTTTCCCGGCCATCAGGTGTTCTTGAACAACCTAAACGCTCAGGATTATTCCCATGGGCAAAACCGCTACCTCTGGATCTTCGATCCGATAGACGGCATGGCCAACTTCCAGGCCGGGATCCCCATCTGGGGAGTTTCGTTGGCGCTGCTGGAAAATTTCTGGCCGGTGATGGGAGCGTTTTTCATGCCGGCTACCGGTGATTTGTTCCATGCCATGGCAGGTCGCTCGGCCTTCTGGGGAAATCAGATTATTTCAATTTCTGCTCAAGATTCCTTGGACGACGAAAGCCTGCTGATGACCTATTCCCGGTTTCACCAGCGCTATCGAATTCGCTTTCCAGGAAAAATCAGAGACTTGGGATGTACCGGAGCGCACCTGTGTTACGTGGCCATGGGTCGGGCCGAGGCGGCGGTGGTTTACAACGAATCCTTTCCGGACCTGGCCGCGGTCCGGGTCATCGTCGAAGCGGCCGGAGGTAAGATTTTTCGGATCAACGGCGACGAGTTTTTCCTCAATGAATTTCTCGATGGGCGTCGCATTGCCGAGCACCTGCTGATCTGCGCACCGGAATTGACCGAACAAATCGTTCAATCCATGGAAAAAATCGCCTGAAGTGAAAACAGATCTCCAAGGCCTATCCGGGTTTAAGACAGGATACGCACCATGTCATCCAGATCCGCCCCGATGTGAAAATCCCCGAGGGTCTCATCGCCAAACAGCGGATCGAAATATTGTGATTTGCCGTACAGCGCCACGGCGATACGGTCGATGAGATCGATTTTTCTTTCGGCATCATAGCCGTCGATATAGGGGACGCGCACGCCCTGTGCCATCAAGGTTTCGACGTTGTTTCTGCCAAGCATCCGTTGAAAATACCGGGACCTCTGGCAGGACAGGAACAGAAACCGCTTCTTTGCCATAAGCGCCTCATGAAAATCCCGCGTATCGGGTGTTTCATCGAGAAAGCGGAGGGAAAAGTCCAGTCCCTGAAAAAACACGGTGCGAGAGGCATTGAACCTTTGGAAAAATATCTCGAGAAAGTCGATCTGGGCACATGTCAAAGGCCGCCTTGTGTTTCGCAGCCTCACTTTGATTCTCAACATGTCCTCAGCGGCCATCGCCCCTGCCGGAGACTCGATGCCGTGAAATCTGGCCAGGGCCATCTGCAACCGTGAGTCCAGTTGTCTTTCCATGTGAAGCCGGCGGATAAACGATTCGGCGATCCACCGGGGCACCTTCTGGCGAAAGGCGGTCAGCCCGGGACCGCTCAGGGTGGCCACGGGCTGACTTTTCCATAGGATGTCGAGCACCTCGGGCAGGTCTGTTTCCAACAACTGAGCTTTCTCCAACAGCGGTTCAAGTTGGATCTGCTGCAATTCATCGGGGAAAAAGATGAACTCCATGGCTGTTGCGGATTCGGCATTATCCGCATCGGAAAGCACGCGGGCGATTTCCGATTCACCATGCGCTCCGAAAGTCGATGCCATAAAGGCCATCGCGCTTTTGGAAAGCTCGAAGCCTTCCGAAAAGAACCGATGGATCGCCTCGGCTAGTTGATGATAGCGATTGGATGCGTTCATTGGGGGTCTCTTGACGAAGTCACAGGTAAGGAGCCATTTTTTGTTGGATCATGGACTTTGGCGCCGCGCCAATGATGCTGTCCACGAAATTTCCCCGGTCAAAGATTAGCAGGGTGGGAATGCTGCGCATATCGTAACGGCTCGACAGATAGGGACTGTTATCCACATTGAGTTTTCCCACCCGCACCCGGCCCTTCCACTCGGCAGCCAGTTCGCGGACGATGGGACCCACCATCTGGCATGCGCTGCACCATGGCGCCCAGCAGTCGATGAGCACCGGTAAGGGCGACTGTATCACTCTGGATTGAAAATTGGCATCAGAGATCATTACGGGCTCAGAGACTGTGAGCGCATCGGTCTCAATGGGGGCCTTGCACTTGCCGCATTTGGCCCGCTGGCCGATCTTTGATTCCGGTATTCGGTTTTTGGCACCACAGGCCGTGCAGCGAAGCGAGTAGATGGTTTGCGACATAGCTTCTCCTTGAAAAAAATCTTGATTTCCAAAAAAATGGCGATTTTCCAGATAGTAAAGGATGGATCCGGTTTGTCAATGCCGGGCTAAATTCTGTTCGGGACCACCTGAACGATAGAAGCGCTTTGGGATATGAGAGGGGCTTTTTTGTAACATGCTTAGCTTTTAATAAAAAACCTGGGCTACCGGTAGGCTTGGTTCCGTCAATGGGGAATCTATAGTTTTCCCTTTTTGAGGATGGCCACCAGCAGCCAGATGCCCATGATGGCCGCAGCCAGAAAACCGATGATGCCGATCAGCGAAAAGCCAAAGACAAAAGGCGGTACGGCAGATCTAATGATCAGGGCTGATCCGATGATCAGGGCGGCGATGATGATGGAAAAAGAGATGCGGTTGCTGATTTGATCATGGGTGGCCAGCATGTCGGAAAGACCCTGGAAGTCTAGTCGGACGGCGAGTTTTTGCTGGCGCACAATGCGGGTGATCTCCAGTAGATCCCTGGGAAACTGGCGCAGAAAGGTCAGGGCGTCGGCGGTAATAGCCATGGCGTCTTCAGCGATTCGCCTTGGGGAAAACCGGGCCATTCGGACTTTTTCTACAAAGGGCTTGGCGTGAGCGATCACGTCAAAATCGGGATCCAGCATCAGGGCTACGCCTTCTACGGCGCTAATGGCTTTCATCATCAGAAAAATGTCTGGCGGGATGCGCAACTGGTGGCGTGAAACGATTTCCATGATGTTCATCAGCAGCCGTCCAAGCTCGATTTCTTTCAACGGCTTGAACAGGTGCCTGCTGGTGAAATCGGTCACGTCCTTTTCCAGCCCTGGGATGTCCGGATCCTGCTCCCAGTGGGTCAGCGATAACAGCGCCTGAGTGATGCGTGCGGCATCGCGATGCACAACGCTGTCGATTAAGTCCACAAAACGCTCCCGGGTAACCCGGTCCACAGCCCCGGTCATCCCGAAATCAACGGGACTGATGATGTTGCCGGGAAGCACGAACAGATTACCCGGGTGGGGGTCGGCGTGAAAGAATCCATGGTTAAATATTTGTTTGAAAATCAATTGCGCCCCACGGGCCGTGATCACCCGGCGATCCAACCCGACCTCATCGATGGCCTCGATGTCCGAGATCTTGATGCCGTCGACAAACTCGGTGGTCAAAATCCGGGAAGTGCAGTATTGTCGGTACACCTTGGGCACATAAACAGTGGGATCGCCGATAAATTGGTTGGAAAACCGCTCCATGTTGGCCGCTTCCAGCGTGAAGTCGATTTCACGTTCCAGAGTGCGGGCGAATTCTTCGACGATTTTCACCGGTCGGTGCAGGGACAGTTCTTCGATGTGGCGCTCCATCAAGGTGGCCAGGTGAAGCATGATTTCTAGGTCCACCTCGATGATCTGAGCAATGCCCGGGCGCTGGATCTTGACAGCGACCTCTTCACCGTCAAAAAGTCTTGCGCGATGCACCTGGGCGATGGACGCGGAGGCGATAGGGGTTTCGGCGATGAAATCAAAGAGAGCTTCCGGGGGGGCGCCCAGTTCGGCGGCAAAAATTTCCTTTGCTTCCGAAAAGGGAAAGGCCGGCACCCGGTCTTGGAGCTTTGTCAACTCGGTGAGCAAATCCACGGGAATCAGGTCCGGTCGGGTGGATAACACC
>JBJKSK010000380.1:0-3576 GCA_046704125.1 Desulfobacterales bacterium
GCACGAATCTGGCGGGGCCCGAAGCGGGTCCCGGCGCGATTGGAAGTCCCGATGTCAAACGGCACGCCGACAAAACACGCGTCCAGATCTGTGCAATGGGGGCGGGCAGGCAGCCGCATCATCGTTGCGGGACCGCCAAAGCGCGGCATCTGGTCCCCGCCCAGGGGTTGAAAAGGTGTCTTTGCCATGGGAGAAATACCCCTTTCTTGTCTTCCAGGTCTTCTCACACCGCCGACGGACAAAAGCCGTCTGCGGCAGCGTCAATTCATTTGGAAATTCAGGGACCCGATTACTCCTTAAATATCAGCTCGGCGCTGAATCTTGAACCTGTGGCCCTTGTTCCTGAAGTGCCAGGTAAGGCCAGCAGACGCCGCCATGGGTGAGAATCCCCAAGGTCGACGCGCCTGACTGATCGCAGGCGTTTTGTATGGCTTCCTCCAGGGTCTCGAAGCGGGCGAACCCCAAATTGTGAATATCTGTCGGGTGAAGGCCGGAGGATACCACGCTGATGTGCAGACCTGCTTTTATCCGTGCCATATCGAGGGCAAGGGCACAGGCCAGCGGATCAGGCGAATCTCCATCTTCCAGCAGCTTTTTCAGCCTATCCGCAGGCTGACCAATATATTCCGCATAATGGATGTGTGTTCCCAGGCCTTCCGGGCAATGGGCAAGCAGGATCATGTGGCCCCCCGGCGAGGTAATCGCCGATGCGCTGGAAAGGGCCTTGGTGCTTTGCCAGAGATCAGTCTGCGTGGGGTATGCATTGGTGACCACCACAGGGTAGGTTTTTTCAACAGCTATACCGTAGACGTCTTTGGCGATCCGGCAACCGTGTCGGTGGGCATGGACCGGGTGCCCTGCCACGACGCCAAAGATATTTTCGTCCAGATCCAGGATGACATTCAAGATAAAATGCAATGCGTTCTGCTCGGCAACAAACTGTTCGAGCGCAAGGCGCAAGGGCGCTGCTTGGTTTCCGAGCCGCACAGGCGGTCCGGCCACCTGACGCGTGTGGAATTCCGTGATGGTATCCAGGCCGCACACACCGGGCAGTATGATTTTCGCGCCGCCGCTAAAACCGGTATCGGTGTGGGGGGCAATCATTCCCAGCCCGATTATCAGATCCGCCTCGGCCACGGCCCGGTTCAAGAGGACCGGCACGCCATGGGCGGTATTTCCCCGGGCACGGAACCACTTTCCGTCCCGGCAGTCGGCGTTAACGATACCAAAGCCAGATGAAACGGCCGATCCGAGACGGCCCCGCACCTCGCTGCTTGTCATGGGGCGATGAGTACCCAGGGCGATCACTATCTCGATCTGGCTGCTGGCTACACCGGCCCGGGACAATTCCATCAATACCGGGGGAAGCATCAAGTCAATCGGGGTCGGACGTGTGGCATCGTCTACCACCAGGGCAACGCGCATCTTGCCCGCAGCCAAGTCCTTGAGAGGAGCCATGCCGATGGGGCTCTCAAGGGCCTCAGCGACGAGGGATTCACCGGACGCGGTATGCGGCACGCGCCGGGGGGAAAAGACATACGCTGCAAGAGATGAGGGCAGTCGAAGGGGCAGGACTTGACTGCCATATTTCAAAAAAATCGGTTCCATAAGCTTGCCGCTTGGCCCGGCTTTCCATTCACGGGGTTTGCGGTCGTCCGAATGCAGTTATGCCTAACCGGCCTTTAATCCAATTCAAAATCACCGCGGCTGCGGAGACGATAAGGAGATAGCGTGTGCCGGCGGCCATGAAGACCCCTTTATATCGAAAGCTGAGCGACGCGGTAACATCCCCCCAGGCTGGTCAATTCCAGGCAGGTAACCATGTAAGCCATAGACGGGTACTTGACCAGGTAGAAGAGCACGTTGCTTTTTCCGTTCGATTTGTCAAGCGGATTTTTGTAAATAGCGGACTGCTTCCTTCAGGCGAAAGCAGATGATTGACCCGGAAGCTTGGTTTGACCGTAATTTCCGTTTGGGGCGTCAAAGCGTCCATCCGGGGCTTCCCGTCCGGGATTTGGCCGGGGGACTCGGCTATGTGCCGTTTCCCCCGGCGGGTCTGGTCTGCCGGATGCTAAAAATCCTTGAAGTCATCTTCCATGGGAATGACCTGTTCGGGCCGGACTTCGTTTTTCCGGGTCGATCGGATGCGCGCTGGCGAGCCTGCCTTGGGCGCAGGCAGCTGCTTGGCACCGGCGGTTGGCTGTTCCGAAGGTCGTGTGGCGGCGGTCGGTGTCCGTTGAAAGGCCTTTTCCCTCCGACCCTGGACCATGGCCAGCAGATTTTCCACCATCTGCTTCATGATCTCGGCCTGGGCGCTCATCTCTTCGGCCATGCTGGCCGATTCCTCGGCGTTGGCGGCATTTTGCTGGGTCACCTTGTCCATTTCGGTCACGGCTCGGTTGATCTGGCCGATCCCGTCGGCCTGATCCTTGGACCCGGCGGCGATCTCCGCCACCAGTTCCCCGACCTGTCGGGCGCTTTCGGCCACCTTGCCAAAGGCCGTGTTTGTGTGGTCGACCAGGTTGGTGCCCTCCTGGATTTTCACCACGGAGCCCTCGATTAGGGTGGTCGTGTTTTGGGCCGCTTCCGCCGAGCGCATGGCCAGATTCCGAACTTCCTCGGCGACCACGGCAAACCCGGCTCCGGCTTCCCCGGCCCGGGCGGCTTCCACAGCCGCGTTTAGCGCGAGCAAATTGGTCTGGAATGCAATCTCGTCGATGGTCTTGATGATCGTTGAGGACTCTTTGCTCGCCGTGGATATTTCCGCCATCGAGGCCGTAAGCTGCGTCATGGCTTCGTTTGCTTCGCCCACCACGGTATTGGCCGATCGCATCAGATTGTCGGCCTGCTTCGCGTTGTCCGCGTTTTGTTTGGTCATCGCCGCCATCTCCTCCAGGGAGCTTGAGGTCTCTGCCAGGGAGGCCGCCTGCTCGGATGATCCGCTGGCAAGCCCCTGGCTGGTCGATGACATCTGGCCGGCCGCATCGGCTACCTGGTCTGCGCCCTGGTTCAGGGCATCGGCAAAACGTTGGATCGGCCGGGCCACGGAATTGGCGATGAAATAGGCGAGCAGCCCAAAGACGAGGATCAGGACGATCCCGATCAACAGGATCCGACCCAGAACGTGGTCGACGGCCCCGGTGATTTCGCTCTTGGGGATCAGGCCGACAAGCTTCCACCCCAGCGCCGGGGACTTGTAGACCACGGCCTTGTAATCGGTGCCCCCGACGGTCAAATTCAGTGATCCCTGGTCGGTGCCGGCGATGGGTTCAAGACCACTGCCCTCTAGGTTTGACAATTTTTTAAAATCCACGGCGGTATCGGCCGGGTCGGCGATGATGGTGCCGTCGCCCTGGATCAGCATCACGTACCCGGCTTTTCCGATTTTCATGTTTTTGATGATGTCGGTGATGCGCATCAAGGAAATGTCCACGGCGGCGACGCCGACAATTTGCCCGTCAGCGCCGTCGGCGCTATGCGCGATGCTGATGGTGGCATCTCCCGTGGTGGACATGTACGCTTTGGAGATGATGCTTTGGCCGGGCGCGGCCAAAGCGTCTTTGTACCACGGCCGTA
>JBJKSK010000381.1:0-5104 GCA_046704125.1 Desulfobacterales bacterium
TGGGTGAAGCTGTTTTCAACGCCGGCTTCCGCCGAGATGCTCAAACAGCTGCACCCGCTTCGGGTCAACAAATACATCTTTTCCGACCGGATCAACCCGTTTATGCAGTTTTTTGCCATGCTGTCGCCGGTGGTGAAGGAAAACCGCCGTCCGGTTGCTCCGGACAATGCGTTTCTGGCCCTTGAAAAAAAGGTTTCCGACGGCATCGTGGCGGTTCTGGACAGCTGCCAGAACCTGCGGGACCGATTCGATGAGTCTTTGTTTTTCGCCATCTATGAAAACCCCTGGATGAAACAGTGGTTTCCCGGAATTTCGCAGAAAAGCCGGCCGGACAAGGCGCGGGAAAAAGCGCAGGAAACGGCTGTCATCCAGGAAAACCGGCGACACTGGGAAAAAACCATGGAACAAGGCGGTTATGAGGAAGGCATGATCCGCATGATCATGGCCCTGGAAGATTCGAACCGTGCCATCGACCGGGACGCCCTGTGCCAGGATGAGAGGCTCCTGGAGGCCAGTGACCGGTTCAAGACACTGGATAAGAAGCAATTTTTGCACATCGCCGGAGAGCAGTCCCGTATTCTCCAAATCGATGAAGACCGGGCCTTCGAGTCGCTTTCCAAGCTGATTGTCAATCCCGAAGACCGCCAGACCGCCCTGGCGATCGCCAGAAAAATCAGCTTGAGAGGCAGATCCGTCTCAAAGCGCCAGAAAGAGGTTCTGGCCAAGATCCGAAAAGCCATTGAAACGGATTGAATCCATTTTTCATGAGAAAGAAAGAAGCTATGAAACACTACCTGTATTGGGTGGCGACCGCGGTGGCGGCCGTTTCGCTAAACGGCTGTTATACGCCCATGGGAAATCCGGACTACACGGCCTCCGGGGCGCTGGCCGGAGGGGCCGCGGGCGCGATCATCGGCAGCGCCGCCGCCCGGCACTCGGGGGCCGGCGCGCTTGTCGGCGGGGCCCTGGGGGCTCTGGCCGGCGGTATTGTCGGCCACGGGATGGATCAGGCCCAGGAGGAGCAGTTGGCGGCGCAGTCCCCGCAGACCATGCAGCGGGTCCAAACCGGTCAACCGTTGTCGGTGTCGGATGTCAAGGCGCTGATAAGGGCCGGGATCAGCGATGACCTGATCATCAGTCAGATCCGCAACTCCCGGACCGTGTATCACTTGAGCACCGCGCAGATTATCGATCTGAAAAACTCCGGGGCCAGTGAAAAACTCATTGAATTCATGATCAACACCCCCAGCCTGGTCCCGTCTGAAGAAGCGGCGACGGTGGCCGGCAACCCGCCGCCGGCGCCTTTGCCTGAAACGGTCGTGGTGGCTCCGGGGCCGGACTACTTCTGGGTAGGGGGGGGATGGCTGTGGCTCGGGGACCACTGGGCCTGGCACCATGGTTACTGGCACCGGCCCTGGCATTCATACGACCGCGACCGCGGCTTCCACGGCCGCTGGCGTTAGCCCGGGTCAAGCCGGCCGGGCGCGAACAAGGGGAAATGGGGATGCCGCATCCCGACCCGGCGGTTTTCACGAGCCGGAACCATCGAAGAGAAAACAAGGAGGCGAAGATGTCTCAGAAAGATATCCAGGACCGCGGTGCCGGGGCCGTCATGGGGGCTTTCATCGGGGATGCCCTGGGCCTGGGGCCTCACTGGTATTACGATCTGGCCGAACTGCGCCGCGACTTCGGCGACTGGATCGACGGTTACACCGATCCCAAACCCGGCCGCTATCACGAGGGGCTCAAGGCGGGACAGCTTTCTCAGGCCGGTTTTATTCTCCGGCTCATGGTCGACTCCCTGGTGGATCGCGGCGGCTACGACGAGGCCGATTTCTGCCGCCGGATGGATGAAGCGCTGCTCGTGCATCTTGACGGGACACCGGTGAGCGGACCGGGCCGATACACCAGCCAGTCCATCCGGGAGGCGTGGCGGCGTCGCGTCGAGCAGCACCTGCCCTGGGGGCAGACGGCGGGCCATGCGGACACCACCGAAGCCATCGAACGGACCCTGGCTATAGCCGTTCGCTATGCGCGGGATCCGGCGGGCCTCGCGTCCACCGTCGCCAAGAATACGATTCTGACGCAATCCGACGATACCGTGGTTTCCATGACGGTTGCCTTCGGTGCGGTGCTGGGTCTTCTGGTTCAGGGCCATCGGCTCGACGCGCAGCTGTCTGCCAAGCTCATGGAATTGGTGAAAAGCGGGGATCTGCCCTTTCACGCCGTGACCCGGGACCATATCCAACCGCCGCGTTCCGGGGATCCGGATCCGCCCCGCGCCGGCCGGTTCGCCTCCCCGGATGCTTTGCTCACGCCTTCTTATATGGCCCGGGCGGCGGCCGATCCGGAGATTCGCATCGAGCCCGCCTGGAAAGTCTCCCTGGTTTACGGCATGCCGTGTGCCATTTACCACCAGCTTCCCGCCGCCTACTATCTGGCGGCCCGATTCCACGACGATTTTGAATCCGCCGTGCTCCATGCGATCAACGGCGGCGGGCAAAACCAGGCGCGCGCCATTCTCACCGGAGCCCTGGTCGGCGCGCAAACCGGGTTGTCGGGGATTCCCTGGCGCTTCATTGATGAGCTGGAAGATTCCGCGGCGCTTGGCAGGCTGGCCAAGGATCTGGCTTCGGCACTCGAGGCCCCCTGATGCCTCCAGGGCGGCCGGTTGCGAGCCGATGTTGCGGCCGAAGCGGCCCCGAAAAGATCCGGGAGCGCCGTCTGCCCGGGAAACAGCGGGCGTCTGTGCCAAAAGCAGCCATCCGTGGAGGCTTGCCATGATCGTCAAGGCCATCCTGTTTGATGTCAACGGCACCTTGATCGACATCAACACCGACGAGGCCAACGAGGAAATTTACCGGGGCATAAGCCATATCCTGACCTACCAGGGGATATCCATGCACCGCCGGGAGGTCAGGGACGAGTACTACCGGATCATGGACCTCCAGCGCAAAGCCAGCAAGGAGAAATACCCCGAATTCGATGTGGTGGCCCTGTTCCGGGAGATGATCAGGGGGCGGACCCCAGAATCGGGGACCCTTTCCCCCGGCAAACGCCAATGGCTGCCGGTCTTTTTGGCCGAGGCCTACCGGGGCATTTCCCGCAACCGCCTCCAGCTCTACCCGGGGGTGGCAGAGGTGTTAAACGAGCTTCGCTCGCGCTTCAAGCTGGCGGTCATTTCCGATGCGCAAAGCCCCTGGTGCCTGCCGGAGATGCGCGCCGTGGGCATCGACGGCTATTTTGACCCCATCATCGTCTCCGGGGATTTCGGCTATCGGAAACCCGATGCCAGGCTTTTTTCAGCGGCTCTCGACGCGCTGGGGGTGGGGGCTGAAAACGCCCTGTTTGTGGGCAACGACATGTTCCGGGATGTGTATGGGGCCGCCCAGCAAGGCCTCAAGACGGTGTTTTTTGCTTCCAACCAGGGAAACCAGCAGGCAGAGGGCGTGAAACCCGACTACATCATCTACCGGTTTCCGGAGCTGCGCCGGGCCGTCGAATTTTTCCAGCGCCGGTAAGCGGTATCGCCATCTCTTTTCCCCGGCCCGTTTGTTTCCAGATCAAGGGTTCATTTGCTGTAAGGCCTTGTTTACAGAATCAAGAAGCCCTTCCTGCCTCATCGGTTTGACCAGGTAATCGACGGCCCCCATGATAAGACTGGCTTTGGCCGTTTCCTCGGTAGGATAGGCCGTCATGAGGATCACGCGGGTTTTGAGGTTTCTCTTTTTCACCTCCTGCAAGATGTCCGTTCCCCATCCGTCATGGAGAACGATATCGGCAAGGATGAGGTCAAAAATCATCTCATCCATTTTCGATATGGCTTCACGATAGCTTTCGGCAGTAATCACATGATGCCCCTCGGCGGCGAGAAATCTCTGAAAGCTGAATCGGATGGATTCCTCATCATCGATTACGAGAATATTTGCATTCATGCGTTGGCCTTTTGAGGAAAACCGGCCTGCTCCCAAAAAACTGCTCAGCGGCAGGCCTGCACGGTTCGGGTAGGTCACCCGTCTGCCTTTCCCGCCGCCGAGTTTGGCGGGAAAGATCTACAAGGCTGTTCCGGCCGCATTAGGGTAATCACGATCTGTGCCGGAGCCGAAGCCGATCCCATAATTTTTATATGGCTATTGATAACGGCTGGTTAGCTGGATAGGGGCCGGGAAGGCGGCCTGTAGCGGGCCTAAAGGCAGGTGTTGCATGCAACAGGTCTGTCGCAGGGTTTCCGGGGAAAATGCAACCCTGCGTCAAGGCCGGGGGTTTTCTCTGGTGAGGTTGTACCGGCTGATTTTACGGTACAGGGTCACGCGGTTTATCCCCAGCAGACGGGCGGCTTTTGCCTTGTTCCAGTCGGTTTTCTCCAGGGCATCGACAACGGCGTTTACATCGGCATCCCGGTTGCCGCCGGCAAGGCGGGGCAGGAATCCCGGCGAACGCATGAAGTCCGGGGGCAGGTGATCGAAAAGGATGATATTTTGGCGGCACATGACAAAGGCATGCTCCATGGCATGCTCGAGTTCCCGCACATTGCCCGGCCAGGAATACTCCAGGAACGCTTTCAAGACATCCGAGGACACCGCTTCGATGGATTTCTTGAATTTGGCGTTGAATCCGTTGCGCAGGTGCTCCACCAGCAGGGGAATGTCCTCGCGCCTGTCTCTGAGCGGCGGCAGCCGGATCTCGACCACCTTGAGCCGGTAGTAGAGGTCTTCTCTCAATGCGCCGAGGCCGACTTTTTCCCGGAGATCCTTGTTCGTGGCGGCGATCAGCCGGACGTCCACCCGGGTGGGCGTTGAGCTTCCGACGCGCTCGAATTGCCTGTCTTCCAGAACGCGCAGCAGCTTCTGTTGGATCGTGGCCGAGATGTCGCCGATCTCATCGAAAAAGATCGTGCCGCCGTCGGCTCTGTGAAACCGCCCCACATTGTCGCGAACAGCGCCCGTAAAGGCTCCCTTCACATGGCCGAAGAGTTCGCTCTCCAGAAGGTTTTCGGGCAACGCCGAACAGTTGACCTTGACCAGCGGCTTGTGGCAGCGCTCTCCGGCAAGATGCAGGGCCTCGGCGACCAGTTCCTTGCCGGTCCCGCTTTCTCCGGTGATCA
>JBJKSK010000382.1:0-5428 GCA_046704125.1 Desulfobacterales bacterium
CCTTGCTGCCGACCGGCAGCAGATCCACCAATTGGGCATCCGGGTGGCTGCCGCGCGGGAAGCCATGCGCCAGGCCGATGCCGCCTATAAGGCAGGCCTTGGCACCCATTTGGAACTTCTCGTTTCCCAGAATCAGCTTCTGTCGGCTCAACTGGCCTCAACTGAAGAGCAGTTTAGCCACAAAGTGGACTATTTGCGCTTGATGCGCACGCTGGGTCTGTTGAATGTCCGCCTGACGCCCCTGCCGTCTGACGGCAGCGGCAAACCCGCAAGCCTGGAGCCTCGGCCGATTTCCAACGCCGACGCCCCAAAGACGCCATAACGCCCGGACCAGACAAAACCTAGACCAAGCATTTTCGACGTGTTCACGACCTATGGCATTTACCTGAAGATGAGCAGATTATGGCACAAAAAAGCAACACCGATGGAAAAACAGACTCAGAAGTAAAGCGGCCGATCACCCAAGACCAATCCGGCGGAGACAAACGGCCCCGCCGGCGTATCCTGGGGGTGGCCCTTGCCGGGCTGGTCCTGGTGGGTCTTCTGGCGGGAATTCCCTACTACCGGTATGCCATTTCCCACGAATCCACCGATGATGCCTTTATCGATGGAACCATTCTTCCCATCAGCCCCCGGGTAGCGGGT
The DNA here is from genome assembly GCA_046704125.1 of Desulfobacterales bacterium. Classification (GTDB taxonomy): domain Bacteria; phylum Desulfobacterota; class Desulfobacteria; order Desulfobacterales; family JBJKSK01; genus JBJKSK01. Next base: position 646 of record JBJKSK010000382.1, read on the forward strand.
CACGTGGCCCGGGTGTATGTAACCGACAACCAGAAAGTGGCCGCCGGCGACTTGCTGGTAGAAATTGATCCACGCGATTTTCAGGCCCGGCTGGACGCGGCAGAGGCCAAGCTGCAAGCGGCCGAATCCGCCAGCCGCACACGTGACATTGAACTCAAGCTGACATCCACCACCGCCAAGGCCGGACTGGAGTATGCCAAGGCGACGGTGGCCGCGGCTCGGGCCATGGTGCAAAACGCCCAGGCCTTGGCGGCCGCGGCCAAAAGCCAGAAAAACGAAGCTTACGCGCAAGCATCGTTTGCCAAGGCCGCCCTGGCACAGGCCAAAGCGGAAATCATGGCCGTTGAAGCCAGCTATCAGCAGGCCTCACTGGATTTGAAGCGGTATCAGGAAATGGCGAAAAGCCACACCATCAGCCCTCAACAGCTGAATCATGCCTTGACCACCCAGCGAATGGCGGCTGCCCAACTGAAAGCCTCAAAAAGTAAAATTGCAACCCAGCAAGCCATGGTCCAGCGCGCTCAGGCGGCTTTGAAATCAGCCGAGGACCACGTGCGCCAGGCCCAGGCCCAGGTGATCGCACGACAGGCGCAAATCGAGCAGGCCATCGCCCGATTGGCCTCGGCCCGCCCCGTGCCGGTGCGGGTGGCTCAAAGCAGCTCCCGGGCCGAGGAGTCCAGGGCCGACGTCAAAAAAGCCCAGGCCGAAGTCGAGCAGGCGCGGTTGAACCTTTCCTACACCCTAATCCATGCCCCAGCGGCTGGCTATGTGACTAAAAAAAGCGTGGATCCGGGCAACTTTGTACAGGTCGGGCAATCCCTGATGGCCATTGTACCACCCCAGGTATGGGTAACCGCCAATTTCAAGGAAACCCAGTTGACGCATATCCGCCCGGGTCAACCCGTCACCATTTCCGTGGATACCTATCCCGACGCGATCTTCCATGGCCATGTCGACAGCATCCAGCAGGGCACCGGATCACGCTTTAGCCTGCTGCCGCCGGAAAATGCCACCGGCAACTTCGTCAAGGTGGTACAGCGGATTCCGGTCAAAATCCTGTTCGACCGGCCTGAAGAGTTTGCCAAGTATCGCCTGGTACCCGGCATGTCTGTAGAGCCCACCGTCGACATCCAGGCTAAGGGAACACCGCCGGTGGTGCGAAAGACCGCTGCCCGGCCCGCATAGCCATAAAACGAGATCGGGTAGGCATGAGCAAACCCGTTTCCCTCGAAACTGCCGGGCCGACAAAGCCGCCGATCAACAAATGGGTGATCACGCTGGCCGTAATGTTTGGTGCCTTCATGGCCGTCATGGACATCAGCGTGGTCAATGTGTCGCTGCCCCACATGATGGGCAGTTTCAGCCAGGACCTGTCCGCGATCACCTGGGTGGCTACTAGCTACAGCATCGCGGAAATCATCATGGTCACCATGGCCGGGTGGTTTAGCACCCTGATCGGCCGTAAAAGACTCTATTTATGGTCTTTTGCGTTGTTTACCCTGGGCTCCATCCTCTGCGGCACCGCCACCACCTTTGCCCAGATGCTGTTTTACCGCGTCATCCAGGGCTTGGGCGGCGGTGCGCTGATCCCGGTCTCCCAGGCCATTTTGCGGGAGACGTTTCCGCAGGAAGAGCAAGGCATGGCCATGGCCTTATGGGCCATGGGGGTGGTGCTCGCACCTGCCATCGGGCCCATTTTAGGCGGTTGGCTCACGGATCGTTTCGGTTGGCCCTGGATTTTTTACATTAACGTGCCGGTGAGCATTGTCGGCATGCTGATGGTGGCAACCTTTGTATTTGATCCGATTTACCTGCGCCGCGGCATCAAGAAAATCGATTGGCTGGGCATCGCCCTGCTGGCCGGAGCGTTGACCAGCCTGCAGATCGTCATGGAGCGCGGCCAGCAGGATAACTGGTTTGATTCCAGCATGATCCGGATTGGCACGGCGGTCTGCGCGGTATCATTTTTAGCTCTGGTTTACTGGGAGATGAAAATCGATGAACCGGTGATCAATTTTCGGATTCTGCGCAATCTGCCCTTGAGCCTGGGTTCTTTCATGGGAGTCGTCTTTGGGGTGGCGCTGTTTGGCACCACCTTCATTTTGCCCCAGTTTACTCAGGATCTTTTGGGATATCCAGCGTTTAAAGCCGGCTTAATTCTAGCCCCGCGCGCGTTCATGCTCATGATCTGCATGCCCATCGTCGGACGGATCTACCGCCATTTGGATGCACGCGTGCTGGTGATCTTCGGTATCATGGTCACTTATTGGTCCTATCTTGATCTTTCCCACCTGTCGTTGGCGGCAGGCTCCTGGAATCTGGTACCCACCCTTCTGGTCATGGGCATCGGCATGCCCTTTATGTTCGTCACGTTGTCCACCCTGTCCCTGAGCACCATCTCTCGGGCTGAAATGACCTATGCATCCAGCATTTACACCCTGGCCCGGCGCATCGGCGGCAATATCGGCTATGCCGCGGTGGCCACGCTGGTGGCTCGCGGACAGCAAATTCATCGCGTCCAACTCGTGGCCCACATCACGCCTTACAATCAGAACATGGCTGACTTTCAGCGCGCATCCGCCGGCCTGCTGCATCATGCCGGCATGAACCCGGCGGCCATGGCCCATACCGGCCAGGCCTTGCTCAACGTCCTGGTCAACCGGCAAGCCTCCATGATGGCCTACAACGATGTCTCATGGATTTTTGGGCTGCTGTTTTTAGCCACCATTCCCCTGGCCTTGCTGCTTCCCAGCCGCAAAAGCATCGCCCGGCAGCAAAAACTGCAAGCGCCCTATTAGGCTAAACAGACAGCCTTTGATGGCAAACCGGAATTATTCGAAACGCACCGGGTCCTCGGATGGCTCCTCTTCGGCGGGAAAATCGCTGAAAGGAAATGGCCGCCGGTTGTCGCTCAGGCACAGATAGCGCATGACCTTGTAAGCGTAGAAACTGGCCTTGCCGGCGAATTTGCGAACCGGATTGCTGTATCGCTTGGTGATAAACAGGTATACGTACTGAAACAGGACCGTTACCTGGATAATGGTTTTGACGATCTCGAGCACGATAAAAAACACCAGCGTGTAGAGAAAACGAATGGCAATGGCCTTTCGATCGACGGAGGTTTCCGGAGTGTCGTTCATGGCGGCTCCTTTACGGCAATGGGGTGTTAAACGGTTCAAAACAAAAAACGTTCATTTTCGGTGACGTCCTTCCTTTCCGCTTCGGCATCCAGGTGAAGGCTCCCATAAATGTGGCGATAATCGGCCATATCTTTATCACAGGCTTTGGCATCGATGCGTTGGCCAACCTCGTCAGGGGAAAACCCGAGCAGTGAAAAGATTCTCTGTTCCACCGCCTGGCTCTGGTTCCACAGCCAGCGGATTTGTTCCCGGTAACGCGGCTGGGTTCCATAGCGCTCAAGGATATAGGCCATTCGGTCCTGGAGGGTGACCACCTGATCGTGGAGTACCCGTTTGTCGGCATAATTGACGATTTCGGCCTCATCGGGCAGGCCAGAGGCAAAATAGAGGTCGAGCTTGACGTGCTGCCGGATAATTTCCCCGATTTTGGGAAACCCCATCTCCGTTTGAAACCGGCCTCCGGTCTCGGCATGGTTTTCACCCGTGGTGAAACTTCGCGTTTTGGTGATATCGTGCAACAAGGCCGAAGCCTGCACCCGATCGCGATCAATCCCCACCTGACGGACGTCCATGTGATCCACAAGAACCATGGCCACCCGGGCCACCTTGAGAGAATGGGCCACAATGTGCTCAAGCATCTCCATCTCACAGATCAGCCTCAGGCAGGCTGTTTTGGAAGGAACCCGCATCCGCTTTACCTCCATGGAATGCTCCTACCAGATTACTGGCCAAATTTCCAGCATGTTCACTTTGCTTTCACAACGATACCCTGTTGTGTTACGCTATTCATGGCGCATCAGCGACTCGATTTAAAAGAACAAGGCGAACCGACCATGGCGAGGGAATGGTTCTGGCTGTGTACGAAAAAAACCTGCGGCGGTATTTGCCTGGAAGGCAACACTATCGTGGATACCGCCCCGGTCTATACCTGGATGCAGGGCCGAAACCTCGGGCAGGTCCTTTTTTTTCTTAAAAAACAGGGGCTTTATCAGGGATATCGGCCTCTTCCAACGCACCAGAAACCCGTCATCTTCACCGTCGGGTACACGGTGGGCACGCTAACGCAATATTTCGGCTACCTGGCCGCCCATGACATCACCGCCATCTGTGACGTGCGCTCAACCCCCTACTCGCGCCACCGCCCGGAGTTTTCCCGCGACACCATCCGGCAGGCAGCCGCATGCCGAAATATAGCCTACATCTTTATGGGAAAAGCGCTCGGAGGGCGACCCGCCGATGCCGACAAATACGTCAACGGTCGGGTCTCTTTCCGTCGCATTGCCAGATCGGCAGCCTTTCAACAGGGCCTTGAACGGCTACGGCGGGGCCTGGGCGAAGGCTACCGTCTGGTGCTGATGTGCGCGGAAAAAGACCCGATCAACTGCCACCGGGCCATTTTGATTTGTCGTCATCTTCGCGCGACAGATCTTGAAATCCAACACATCACCGAGGGTGGACTGCTGGAAAACCATCGCGACACCGAACACCGGCTGATGCAGCTGCACGGCATCCAACCCGAGCTGTTTGCAACCGAAGCCCAACTCATCGAGCGAGCCTACGACCTGCAGGAAGAAAAAATCGCTCACCGCAACTGACCCGCATCAGTCGTTTACCCCGTATAGTTTGAGCTTGTTGTGAAGCGT
>JBJKSK010000383.1:0-2625 GCA_046704125.1 Desulfobacterales bacterium
ATGCGGCCATGATCGCCGTCAATCACCCCCATGTCGTGCTGGGGGCGGCCGAGGTAAAATTTTTGAAGCCGGTACGGGTGGGAGAAGCGGTGACGGCCGAAGCCCGGATAACATCATCCCAGGGCAAGAAACAGGTGGCTTCCGTGGCCGTTTACCGGGGAGACGAAACGGTTTTTGAAGGCCGGTTTGTCTGTTTTGTTCTGGAAAACCCCGTGTTGGCTCCGGCCCCATAATTTGGGATGCGGGGATTACTTGCGGCGCCGAACCACGCGACGGCGAACCACCTTTTGTTTTTTCGGGGCCGGTGCTGGTGACCCTGCCTTTTCGTGGGGATCTTCCGGTGCTCCGAGATGGTTCTGGCGGAACCTGCAGGTGGCTCGAGGGCACTTGAGGCCCGGCTGGCCGTCACTAGCCCGATATTCGATGAGAAATGGATTCCGGCAAAGCGGACAAGGATAATGGTAGGGAAGGCCCCAACTGACGAACCGGCAGGCTGGATTGGAACAGGAGTAATATTGTTTGCCCCGCTGGGTGATGTTGGATTTGATGGATCCGGACTGACACAGCGGACAACTCAAAGAAAGTGACAGGGCCAAGGCCTCGATTTGGCTCTCCACGGCATCCTCGGACAAGATATCCCTGTCGGCAGATTCAGCCTCCGGTGGTGGGATCTGTGGCGGCGGGGCGTCGGGGGGTGCCGATGGCGAAATGTTTGGCAAGGGCAAAACCGGCTCCGGAGAGCCACCCTCGGCCGACAAAACCGGTTCGGTGAGACGCTGGCCGGGATCTTTGTCTTCAGCCTCTGGAGCAAGGACTGGTTTCTGAATTTCTGGCGGCACAATAGGGGCCGGACCGGTGGCTGGTTCGGAATCGGTCGGAGTTTCAGCCGGGGCGGGCGCGGCCAACCGTGCATCGGTTTCCGGCTCCATGTGCTGTCTGGGTTCCGGTATTTCCGGTTTGATCAGCGGCTCGGGATCCACTTGGGGGCCAGCAGCGGTATCGGCGCCGGCAGGAGGTATCTCCTGCGGTGTCTCAGACCTGGGAAACAGCTCTCGAATGTTTACCGGACCGGAAAATCCCCCGAGGGTCACCACCGCAGGATTCCCGCTTTCTTGGGACCGGATCTCGGCCATTCGCTTCAGGTAGGTCCGCTTCTTCTCCTCGGCCGCCAGTTTTGCCCGGGCATCGCCGTCGTCCAATGGATCGGAAGCCTCAGCCAATAATCCGGCCTCGGCAATGGGACTTTCCTGGTGGCTTAGCGTCTGATCGAAGTGGTTGATCGCATCATCGAGCGATTTTCTCCGGGAGGTGACCTCGTCGATGGTCTGCACCATGTATGCCACCAGGTCGACTCCGGAAAAACCGGGAAAAAGCCGGCTCAAGACATCGAGCATCTCCATGGCCCGCGCCTTGGGGGTATACCGCTGATCGTGCCCTTTATCCACGAAGCCCCGGGAAACCAGATCCTGAAATGAGGCCATCAGGTCTTCTTTAGCTTGGAGGCCGATTTCAGTGCACTCACCGAGGCAGTCGTCCATGGTGAAACGTTGGGTGGAAGATTCTGGAAAGGCCTGGATTTCCGATTCCCGTTGCACCAGCAGCAGCAGAATCGCGATGTTGCTCAAACTAAAAGGAAGCGTCGAGGCCAGTGGATCAGACCCGACCAGACGATGGATGTGTCGGATCAGCTCCTGGTCTATTCTGACCTGGACCTCCAGCGGATCATAACCGGTTTTGGGGAGGGATTCGGTCATCCTGGAGCCCTTTCCGCCCGGCCCAACTGTCGTTGGGCGAATGTCTTACCGATTGATTTCCGAGATCATATCCACCAGTTGTGAGGCGACATCGGGAATTTCTGCTTTCTTGTCCGGCTGGGTCTTGTCTCCTGAAGCAGCCGCTTGTTTGGCTTCCGGCGGCGGGCTTTCGACGCCTGCGTCCGCAGATTCTGCCGATGTGGCGGATGCCGGTGCGTTTGGTTCGGTTGGAACATCGGGAGAAAAATCCAGGAAGTTGCCTTTTCGGTCGCATAACAGGGAAAAAGGGATCTTGACGTTGAAATCGAGTCGGTAGGCTACCTGGTTTTGGTGGATGACGATGTCTCCCTGCTGGTATTCGACGTCATCGCGGATTTTCAGATGATGTTTTTCCATAAAAAGTTTTTCAATGGCTGCCCAATCCATATCGCCGATGATGGCGTCCATCAATTCTTTTTCCCCGCTTTTAATGACATCGGTTTCCATGATTTTCATTTGCGATCTCCCTCCAATTCCGGTAATGAAAAAATTCGCCTTCCTTCAATATTGCTGCCTGTCTTCATGTCTTGTTTTGATAATTGACTGATTTAGCATAATAATGCGTATTTGAAAAGCGGTATGTGGAGCCATATCCCGGTTATTTCGCTATCAGCCGGCGGCTCGGGGAAGATACTGGCCAGGCAAAGGGCATCGCGTGTCCCGTAAGCGTTCCTGGGCGGTTTAAATGTCTTTAAGCCTCAGGTTGCCCGGTGAACGTTCCATGGCGCTTTCCAGGGCCGTCATGGCCTCTGCCAGCGTTTCTATCTCCCTCGAGCGGGCAACGGGCAGCCGATTTGTGCCTCGCTTGTCAAGGGCGGCGAGTACAAACACG
>JBJKSK010000384.1:0-5246 GCA_046704125.1 Desulfobacterales bacterium
GAAAAAAAGCTTGTGCCCCGATTTGAACCCAAGGAGATTTTGGCACAAAAAAAGGTTATGGAACAAGCCATAACCTTTTGATATTATTGGTCGGGGCGAGAGGATTTGAACCTCCGACTTCCTGCTCCCAAAGCAGGCGCGCTACCAGACTGCGCCACGCCCCGATGATATGAACCACTTGAAAATCTTAAACGGCAGTCCATTAACATGGATACGGCTGTCGCGCAACAGGCTATTTTAATCTTCCCAAAGCCTTATCCGTTGGTTCTTTGTGATCTATCCTGGTTTGTCTCTACGGCTTTCTATAAACCATCAAACCGCCGATGACCGTGTATTCAACCGGGACTTGGGTGGCCGGCGGCGACTCCGGGTCGAACAGGTCTTTTCCGAAGACCGTCAGGTCGGCCAGAAACCCCGGGGCGATGACACCTGAAAGCATATCCCGAAAGCCGGTAAACGCCGGTGCCCGGGTGAAGGCCATAAGCGAGTCTGCCAGACTCAACGCCTGCTCGGGGTGCCAACCCCCGGCAGGCATCCCCCGGCCGGTTCGGGCAACGGCGGCCTGGATGCCGATGCGCGGATCGTTGGGTTCCACCGGTGCATCGGAGCCAAACTGCAGCCGGATTCCCCGGTCCTGAATCGTTTTCCAGGCGTAGGCACCTTCATTGCAGCGCCGGATGCCCCACATTTTTTCAGCCATTTTCCAATCCGTTGGCAAAAAGCAAGGCTGGACCGATGCCGTTATTTGCAGGGCGGCCATTCGATCCAGGTCAGGGGCTGTAATTCTCTGAACGTGCTCGATGCGATCGCGCCTGGGGCCTGCAACGAGCTGCCTTGCCGCGGCAATGGCGTTTAGGGCCTCGGCGACGGCCCGGTCCCCGATGGCGTGAATCGCCGCGCTGCGCCCCATCCGGTAGGCGGCAGCGATCTGTTCGGTCATCTGCCGGGTGGTCAGCCGAGCCAGCCCGCAGCTGTCCGAGCCCTCATAGGGCTCGTGCATGAAGGCCGTGCCGGCTCCCAGGGAGCCGTCGGCAAACAGCTTGACGTGCGTGTGCCACAGCCGCCGGCTTCCGGCATCAAATCCGATGCCTCTTTTTTGGGCCTCGTCCAGATCCGATGGCGGAAGCAGGTGGTTGACCCTGAGTTTAAGCGCGCCGTCTCTCTCCACGGCTTCCAGCGCTTCGTATTCGGCAAGCGTTTCACAGGTGTGCACCCCGGTCAATCCTACGGAGAGGGCAAGCTGCTGGGCGTCCAGTGCGTCCTGCTTCCGCCGGGCCAGATCCGGGGCGGGAAGGTGAGGTTTGAAGACTTCCCGGCATTCGCGCATCAGTCCTGTCGGCAGACCGGTATGAGGGTCCCGGTCGATTCGGCCTCCGGGCGGATCGGGAGTCTGAGAGGTGATTCCAGCTACTTCCATGGCCTTGGAATTGACCCAGACGGCATGACCACAGGCCCGGATCATCATTGCCGGGTGGTCCGGGACCACGGCATCCAGGTCGGCGCGCTGCGGTTCCCTGGAGACATCCCAAAACAGCTGGTTCCATCCCCGCCCGATGAGCCACTGACCCGGCTTCAGGTCTCGGGCCGCCCGGGCGATGGTTTGCTGGCATTCGGCCAGGGATCGGTGATCGGCCAGGCCAACCCAGTTCAAGCTGCGGCCTATCGCCAGCAGGTGGCAGTGGGCATCCACGAGGCCCGGTGTGACCAGCCGGCCCGGGAGATCCAGCACCGGGGTATGCGGCGGCATCGCCGCCCGGATCTCTTCTGCGGTTCCCACGACGGTGATCCGACCGTTTTCGCAAAGCACGGCCTGGGCAAACAGACGGGTCGGGTCGGCGGTGAAGATTCGCGCGTTGATGATGGCCAGTGCCGGCATGATGTCTCCTTGCTTTCAGGAAGCGGTATCTCCGGGGTCGCGCATCGGGTGAACCGTATGCCGGCAGTTCGGGACTGAAGATGCAATCGGTGGTTGATGGCCTATTGAAACGATCACAAGACATCCCTCCGATGCTTGACACAGAGGCGATCGGACCTTAATTTTCGGATTGGTGTCAAGCCGAGCGCGCAAAAGCGCCGGGAGATGATGCCGGCTGGTTTTTTCTGTGCCATAGCCGGCGCTGCCGGCACAAAGCGATGCCTACATGCGAGAGTGGCGGTATTGGTAGACGCACTGGACTTAGGATCCAGCTCTGGCAACAGCGTGGGAGTTCAAGTCTCCCCTCTCGCACCAAAATTTGGATGATGCCCGTGCCTGAAGCGGTCGGCCGCCTTCAGACATTTGAATGACGAGAAAGGAAAAGCATGCACGCAACCGTTGAAGACTTAAGCTCCGTAAAGAAGAAAATTAGCGTCGAAATTCCCGTAGATCAGGTGGTTCGGGAACTCGACAAGGCATACGGAGAGATTGGCAAAACCGCAAAGGTCAAGGGCTTTCGGCCGGGAAAAATTCCCAGAAATGTCTTGGAAGGGCTTTACGGCAAAGACGTGAGAAATGATGTCCGTGCCCGGCTCGTCCAACAAACGTTTGTTACCGCGATTCAAGACCACAAGATCGACCTGGTGGGAACCCCCGATATCGATCCCCCTGACCTGGAGCCCAAGTCCCCGTTTCGCTACGAGGTTACCGTGGAGGTTTTCCCGGAAATTGCCGACATCGATTTCAAGGGACTCGCCCTCAAGCGAACGCGTTATCAGGCCAGCGACGAAGACATGGACACCCAGCTCAAAATGCTCCAGCAAAAGCTGGCCGAAACGGTCAAGATCGAGGAACCGCGGCCTGTTGTCGAGGGCGATTTCGTGCTGGTGGACTATGAGGGCTTCAAGGGTGGAAAACCATTCGAGCATACCGCCAAAACCGAGAATTTTACCCTAAAAATAGGAGCGGGCACGATCTCCAAGCAATTTGACGACAAGCTTCTGGGAGCCAGTGCCGGAGAGACCCGGGAATTTCAGATATCCTTTGCCGAGGACCATTTCAACAAGCAACTGGCCGGTCAGACACTGGACTTCACCGTGGCGCTCAAAGAGATTCGGAAAGAGGTCCTGCCGGGCATTGACGACGAATTGGCCAAAAAGCTGGGTACCTTCCAGAGTCTGGAAGAACTCAAGTCCGCCATCCGTCGGAATCTGGAAAACAGTTATGCCAAGCGCAGCGAGCAGGAACTGCATGAACAGGCCTTTGAGGGCCTTTTTGCAAAAACCCAGTTTGAAATTCCCGAAATGCTGGTAAACTATGAACTGGAAGGGATCCTGCGCGATGCCGAGATGTCCTTTTCTTATCACAACACCTCGGCGGAGCAACTCGGGTTGACCCGGCAGCATATGTCTGAAACCTATCGGCCCACGGCCGAGGCCCAGGCCCGGCGCCACCTGCTGTTGAACAAGATCGTCCAGCAGGAAAAGCTCGAGTTGCCCCAGGAGGTTCTGGATGCGGAGCTGACCAAGATGGGTCAAAGCTATGGCCAGACGCTCGATGAGGTCAAAGGTCACTTTGCCAAGGGAGACAACGCCCGCCAGCTCGATTATTTGAAAGAGGGCCTGCTTGAAAAAATGGCCCTGGAGCTTATTATTAAGAGCAGCACCATTGAAGACGTGGACCCTGTGCCCGCCGAGGGCGAGGATCCCTCATCGGACCAGGACGGGGCCCCGAAAACCGATTAGCCATGCCGCCGGCCATGAGTTTTTCATGATCTTGCCGGTGACAGGACGCATCATAAGGAGACGCGCATTGCCTCTAATACCCATGGTCATCGAGCAAAGCAGCCGCGGAGAGCGAGCCTATGACATCTATTCCCGGCTGCTCAAGGATCGTATCATCTTCCTGGGAAGCGCCATCAACGACGAAGTCGCCAACCTGCTCATCGCTCAATTGCTTTTTCTGGAATCGGAAGATCCCGAAAAAGATATCAATTTTTATGTCAATTCCCCGGGAGGCGTGGTGACGGCCGGAATGGCCGTCTATGACACCATGCAGTACATCAAGCCCGATATCGCCACCGTGTGCATCGGACAGGCGGCGAGCATGGGAGCGGTGCTGCTGGCTGCCGGCTCCAAGGGCAAGCGCTACAGTCTGCCCAACTCCCGGATTTTGATCCACCAGCCCATGGGCGGATTTCAGGGCCAGGCATCGGATATCGCCATTCAAGCCAAAGAGATTCTTCGAATGCGGGAGACGCTGAACCAGATCGTGGCCGATCATACCGGGCAGGACCTGGCGCGCATTCAGACCGACACCGATCGGGATTTCTTCATGTCCGGAGCCGAGGCCAAGGCTTACGGGCTCGTGGATCACGTGATCCTCAACCGCGATGATCTTGAAAAAATAGACAAGAAAGAGGGGGCTTAAGATGGCAAAAAAGGGAGAGGAAAGCGACAATCTGTTCTGTTCTTTCTGTGGAAAGAATCAGAAGGAGGTCAAAAAGCTCATCGCCGGTCCCGCCGTCTATATCTGTGACGAGTGCATCCAATTGTGCTCCGAGATCATCGAGGAGGAGGCGGAAAAAGCCGACGAAATCGAAGGCCGCTCCCTGGTACCCAAGGAGATCAAGGCCATGCTCGACGAGTATGTGATCGAGCAGGACCACGCCAAGAAGATCCTTTCCGTTGCGGTGCACAACCACTACAAACGGCTGGACTCACTGGTCAACAGCAAGGATGTGGAGCTTCAGAAGAGCAACATCCTGCTCATCGGTCCCACCGGCTGCGGCAAGACCCTGCTGGCCCAGACCCTGGCCAGGTTTCTCAACGTGCCGTTTACCATCGCCGATGCCACCAGCCTCACCGAGGCCGGCTACGTGGGCGAGGATGTGGAAAACATCATCCTGTCGCTGCTCCAGAAGGCCGACTACGATGTGGAAAAGGCCAAGCGGGGCATCGTCTACATCGATGAAATCGACAAGATCGCCAGCAAATCCGACAATCCGTCGATCACCCGGGATGTCTCCGGTGAAGGGGTCCAGCAGGCCCTGCTCAAGATCATCGAGGGGACTACGGCCAGCGTTCCACCCAAGGGGGGGCGAAAGCATCCCCAGCAGGATTTCGTCAAGGTGGATACCTCCAATATTCTGTTTATCTGCGGTGGGACCTTCAACGGGCTGGATCGCATCGTGCGTCAGCGGCTCGGGGCCAAGGTCATGGGCTTTGGGGCCAAGATCTTCAAGCCGGAGGAAAAAAATACCGGGGAAATGCTCCAGCTCGTACAGCCCGAGGATCTGATCCGGTTCGGCCTGATTCCCGAATTTCTCGGG
>JBJKSK010000385.1:0-3796 GCA_046704125.1 Desulfobacterales bacterium
TCCTATGACATGGGCCGGACCTACTCCGTGCTGGCCCATACCCGTGACGTAGCCAAAGGATACGGCGGCCTAAACGGCGCGGACTACAGCGACAGGGACATCGACAGCCTGCTGGAATCCACCTTCAACATGGTAAATGCCGCCCAGCGCAAGCAGGCTCTGGAAAAGCTGAACAAGATGGCCATGGTCGACAAGATCGTCTGGATTCCGCTGCACTACCAGCAGAATATCTACGCCGTCCAGAAAAGCAACGATGTGGTGTTTACGCCGCGTCCGGACGGTTGGGTCGTCTGCAAGGAAATAACTAAAAAATAAGCCGATGGTTGGGGACACCGGTGCACCGGCGCTTGGTGACAAGATGGCCGGAGGCAGCGCTCGTAAGTCCCGCAACCGGGATTGCAAACAGGGATAGAAAGGTGACGGAGCCCGGCTTCGGGCTCCGTTTCCGCACTGCAAAATGGCGACTTATATCGTTCGAAGACTCTTGCAGGGATTCGTGGTGCTCCTGGCCGTGTCCCTGATTTGTTTTATCATCTTCCGGTTTATGGGCGATCCGGTGGTGACGCTGGCCGGCCGCTACGCCACCTTCCAGCAGCGCCAGGAGGTGAGCCGCGCGTTTGGCCTGGATAAACCCATGGTCGAACAATATGTGCTGTTTTTGGTCAACGCGGCTCACGGTAATTTCGGCAAGTCTTACGTCAGCCGGGTGCCGGCCCTGAATTTAATCCTGGAGCGGTTTCCGGCCACCTGCGAACTGGCCGTGGTGGCCATTACCCTCTCCTTTGTGCTGGGCCTGGGGCTGGGGGTGCTGGTTTCCCTGAAACCCTATGCCTTTCGCAACCGGCTGATCATGGCCGGCTCCCTGGGCGGGATATCGATCCCCACCTTTCTTACCGGTATTTTGCTGATCATGTTCTTTGCCGTCTATTTGAGGTGGCTGCCCCCCTTTGGGCGGGGAGACACGGTTCAAATCGGGCACTGGCGCACGGGGCTGCTGACCATCAGCGGCTGGGAGCACATCATCCTGCCGGCCACCACGCTGGGCATGTACCAGCTGGCCGTGCTGCTTCGCCTGACGCGGGCCGGCATGCGCGAGGCGCTCACCCAGGATTACATCAAAACCGCCTGGGCCAAGGGGCTGCCCCCGCTCAAGGTGATTTTCAAACATGCCCTGAGAAATGTCCTGATTCCCGTGGTGACCATGACCGGATTGCAGTTTGGGGAACTGCTGGCCTTTTCCATCGTCACCGAAACGATTTTTCAGTGGCCGGGAATGGGCAACCTGCTGCTGACTTCCATCTACGAGGGGGACCGGCCGGTGATTGTCACGTACATCATGTTGGCCTCGGTGCTCATTATTGTCATCAACATCATCGTTGATCTCCTTTACGCGTTTCTCAACCCGAAGATCCGATATGAGTAAACGACTGACGCAATCGCGATTTATCCACGACTATCTCCACGATGCTCCGGCGTTGATCGGGAGCCTGGTGCTGCTGGTCTTGATCCTGGCCGCGGTGTTCGCACCGTGGATTGCCCCTCAAAATCCATATGATTTAAAGACATTGAGCCTGAAGCATTTTCTCACCCCACCGATTTGGATGAAGGGTGGGCAGGCGCCCTTTTTACTTGGAACCGACGACCAGGGCCGCGGGATTTTAAGCACGATTCTTTTCGGTTGCCGCACGTCTTTAATCGTCGGGTTTTCCGTGGTGATCATGGCCGGCAGCTTCGGGGTGCTGATGGGGCTTTTAAGCGGATTTTACGGCGGGTGGCTCGATGCGGTGATCATGCGCCTGGCCGACACGTTTTTCTCCTTTTCCACCACCCTGCTGGCCTTTTTGTTTCTGGGGCTTTTCAAGGGGGGGGTGGTCACGGTGATTTTCGCCATTTGCATTGCCGACTGGGTGCGCTACGCGCGCACCATGAGAGGCAGCGTGATGGAGGTCAAGGAGGAGGCCTATGTCATGGCGGCCAAAGCCACCGGCGCCACGGACACCCGAATTCTGCTGCGCCATGTACTGCCAAACGCCATTCCCCCGATTCTCGTGGTGGTGGCCGTCGACCTGGCTGTGGTGATTATGCTCGAGGCGACGTTAAGCTTTCTCGGCGTGGGGGTTCCCATCACCCAGCCGTCGCTTGGCATGATGATATCCATTGGCAAGAACTATCTTTATGCGGGGAAATGGTGGATGGTCGTCTTTCCCGGGGCGACGCTGATTTTGCTGGTGGTGGCCATTAACCTTTTTGCCGACTGGCTTCGCGAGGAACTCAACCCCCGCGTCGAACGCCACCGGTAACGTGGCGCAAAGGCGGCCGCATCCTCTACGAGGACAGCCCCTGGGCCGTAACCACCTGCACCTCCCTTTCCAGGTGGATTCCAAAGGTGTCGCGGACCGATTGCCGGATTTTTTCCGACAAGTCGAAAATTTCGCGGCCGGCCGCCCCTCCTGCATTGATGATGACAAGCGCCTGCTTGCCGTATACGCCCGCTTTTCCAACCGTTTTGCCTTTCCAGCCGCAGTGCTCGATGAGCCACCCGGCGGGCACCTTGATGCGACCGGCGGCCATCCGGTAGCCGGGAAGCGCCTGAAACCTTCTTGATAATGATTCAAACACCGATGCGGTGACCACCGGGTTTTTGAAAAAACTTCCCGCGTTGGGGATCTTGTCGACATCCGGCAGTTTTTCCTGCCGGATGCGGATGACCCCCTTGCGGACCGTGGGCAGGGTCAACGGCCCGATGCGCTCAACCGCTGCCTTGACGCCGGGGTAATGAATGACATATCGGGGCTTTAGACAAAACCGGAGCACCACCGCGGTGACCACATAACGTCCGGCCCACGGCCCCTTGAAATGGCTGTAGCGGTAAGCAAATCCGCAGTCCCTGCCGGCCATGGTCACCGGTGTGCCATCGGCTATCGAGATCGCCTCGATGGATTCTATGACCTGTTTGACTTCCACGCCGTAAGCCCCGATATTCTGGACGGCCGCCGCCCCCACGCTGCCTGGAATCAGCGACAGATTCTCGATGCCGCCCCACCCGTTGGCCACGGCCAGGGCGACCAGGGTGTCCCAGGCTTCCCCGGCCATGGCCTTGACCAGGACGTGGTCCGGCGTCTTTTTGAGTACGAGAACCCCTTTGGGCACCGGATGAAGAACAGTTCCGTTGAAATCCTCTACGAAAAGCAAGTTGGACCCCCCGCCGATCACCAGATACGGAGATTGGCGGTCATCGGATTTCAGAAAATCCAGGATCTCGGCGGTCGTAAAAAATTTCGCATAGCGTTTAGCCGACGCCTGAACCCGAAACGTATTGAGATCCTTCAGGGGATAGTCCGTCATGATTTCCATGCTTTTCCGAGTACCCCAAAGCCCGGATGCAATCAAGTGGGAGCGAAAAATTTTTCCCCAACAGATCGCGTCGGCCAACGCGGTTTCATCGACCCTCAAGAAAACCTGGATGATATGAATGACCCTGTCTGGCCTTACAACCGGAAACCGGTCCTGCTCCTGCCGTTTTCCCGTGACCGGATTTCGGGGATTGACACCGGGGCCGATTTCGAATAGAGAACGCCAAATCGGGCAAAAACCGTGATTTTGGCGTTTGACTATTTGACGAAAGGCGAGGTTATGGCAGACTATTTCATCAATGTATTTTTGGAAGATCAGAGACTTAAAGATGTTCAGACCATCGGTTTGGATGTGGTGGAGATTAACGGGAAAAAGGCGATCCAGGTTGGAATGAGCCAGAAAGAGCAGAAAAAGCTGGTAAAAGGCTTTCCGGAACTGACCT
>JBJKSK010000386.1:0-2731 GCA_046704125.1 Desulfobacterales bacterium
TCGCCACGCCGGTACAAAGTGATCCCCTGTCCAAGCTTGGCCGGGGTAAGAAAAAGGTCTGCATTCTGATCTGCGATGTGACCAGGCCGGTTCCCAATGGGATTATCCTGCCGCCGCTTTTGGACGCGCTGTATGCCGCCGGCATTTCCAAGGATAATATCCTGATCCTCGTGGCTACGGGTTTGCACCGACCCAACGAAGGGGAGGAACTGCGGGAAATCATCGGTTCGGACGAGATCTATCAGTCTATTCGCATAGAGAACCATTTGGCCCGGGATCGAGAAAGCCACGTTGAGCTGGGAAAGACGTCCACCGGAATCCCCATCGCGGTGGACCGCCGCTTTGTGGAAGCAGACCTGAGGATTGTGACCGGCTTGGTGGAACCCCATTTCATGGCTGGTTATTCGGGCGGTCGGAAAGTCGTTATTCCCGGCGTGGCCTTCCAGGATACCATTTTGAAGCTGCATACCGCGCAAATCCTCGAGCATCCCCGAGCGGTCAACTGCATCATCGAAGGCAATCCGCTGCACCATGAACAGATGGAGATTGTCCGGGCGCTCGGGAAAATTTTGGCCCTGAACGTGGTCATCGATGAAAAGAGGCGAATCGGCTTTGTCAACTTTGGTGAAGTTGAGTCCAGCCACCTGGAAGCGGTGGCCTTCATGCGGAAATATGCCGAAGTCAGAATTCCCAGGCGCTTTAAAACCATTGTCACCACCAGCGCCGGATATCCTCTGGATAAGACCTATTACCAAACCATCAAGGGTATGGTAGGGGTCATGGACGTGCTGGAACCAAACGGCAACATCATCATTGCCAGCGAGTGTTCCGAGGGGATGGGCAGCCGCGAGTTCGTCGAGGCTCAGCGGCTTCTTTGCAAGCTGGGTCTCGAACGTTTCATGGCGGCTCTGGAAACCCGCGAACAGGCCCGCATTGATGAATGGCAGACCGAGATGTTGATAAAGGTTTTGAAGGTGGGGCGGGTGCAGCTATACGCCACGGGACTCAACGAGACAGCCATGGAAGATAGTTGCGTCGAGCCGGTGATATCGGTGGCAGAGGCGGTGAGGGCCAGCATGCGGGCTCAGGGCGATAACGATATTGCCGTAGTACCTGAAGGCCCCTATGTCATTCCGCTTTTTGATGATATATTGAGAAGTTAAGTCTTTTATGGTTGGGAGCTGTATTCGGCCTGATGGGAGTTTGTCATGAATGAAAAGACCAAGAAAACGCTCGAACGCATCTTCACGGCCGGGCTAAACGCCGTCGATCCCGAAGCGGCCATCCGGCGCCATGTCCAGTTGACGGGAGATCATCTCAAAGTCGGTGAGCATCTATACCATCTGGCCTCTTTTGAAAGAATCATCGTAACCGGGTTCGGAAAGGCAGCGGCTCCCATGGCCAAGGCCCTCGAGGACATTTTGGGAGACCGCCTCACGGAGGGCTGGATTACCGTCAAGTACGGACACGGGCTCGCCCTGAAAAGGGTCCGCGTCATGGAGGCCGGACACCCCATACCGGATCAAGCCGGGTTGGACGCCGCGGGCTTTGTGCTGCGGCGTCTGAAGCAATGCACAAAAAAGGATCTTATCCTGTGCGCCTTTTCCGGTGGGGGAAGCGCGCTTTCCCCGGCTCCCCGAAAGCCCATCGAGCTGGGTGAAAAGCAGGAAACCACCCAGCTCCTGCTCAACTGCGGGGCAACGATTTTCGAGCTAAACGCCATGCGAAAGCACCTGTCCCTGGGCAAGGGGGGGCAGCTAGCCCGGATCGCCTGGCCGGCCACGCTGGTTTCCCTGTTTCTTTCCGATGTGGTGGGTGACCCGTTGGATGTCATCGCATCGGGTCCCACGGTACCTGATTCCAGTACGTTCTCCGATTGCCTGCGCATCGTCGAGCGCTACGGGCTTTGCGAAAAGATGCCTCCCGCCGTGCTCCAGCTGCTGCGCGACGGGGAAAAGGGCTTGATCGAGGAGACTCCCAAGGCCGGGGACGCAGTTTTTAACAAATGCCAGAACCTGATTGTCGGCAGCAACCGGGCCGCGCTTTTGGCCGCCGCGCAAAAGGCCCGGCAGCTGGGATACCACCCGCTGATGCTGTCTTCCTTTGTACAGGGCGAGGCCCGGGAGGCCGCCCGGGTCTTTGCCGCCATCGGAAAAGAGATCGTGGCCTCAGGCCACCCCGTCGCAGCTCCCGCATGCATTCTGGCCGGAGGTGAAACCACGGTGACGCTGCGCGGCCGCGGCAAAGGGGGCCGGAACCAGGAACTGGCCCTTTCGGCGGCCCGGGAAATGGATGGATGGCCTCAACTGTCTTTGCTCAGTGCGGGAACCGATGGCTCCGACGGGCCCACTGACGCGGCCGGGGCCTTTGCCGACGGCCATACCTGGGCGGAGGCCCTCGCCGGTGTAATCCAGCCCGAGAAATATCTGGTGGAAAATGACTCCTATCATTTTTTCCATCAATTGAACGATCTGTTGATCACCGGCCCGACCCGCACCAATGTCATGGATGTGATCTGTCTGCTGGTCGACTCTCAATAGGCTTTTGGGTTTCTCGCCGGGGCGATGAGGCCCTGGAGGGAACATGGGTCGATTTTACCGATTCGATACCCGAAGTTAATTTCGCATTCAGCATTCATCATTCCTAATTCCTAAAGCGGGCTTAACCCGGCGTAGGGGGACCATGAACCATTCCCATCCCAGTATATTCAACGATGTCATCGGCCCGGTCA
>JBJKSK010000387.1:0-4213 GCA_046704125.1 Desulfobacterales bacterium
TATTGCCTGTCTCGGACACGCCGCAGGGGGTGAAATCGATCAGCAATTCTCCGAGCGCAATAACATGGAACATGGGCTCTCCCCTGCATGAATGGAGATAGGTGGTGGAGTTCGGCAACCGCAATGGATGAAGGAATAGCTATCCGGTTTTTGGCTGTTTCTGGTTAGCAGGGGTGGGGATGGTGAGTCAAGGGCATTTTCTCGGGACGCTTGCCGTAAAAAGGATCCGTGATGCCGGGCGCGCCGGAAATATCATCGGCCCTTGACCCGGGACGTAAAAACCGGTTATCCGCCGGTGCACCCAAATGGGGGGCAGGGGCTCTCCGGGGGCCACCGGCCATCCGTGGCTGGCTAAACGCTTGCGGTGCTCTTGCTAAACCGTGTCTTTTTCCTGACCACCACAGCCAATCCAATTAACCCGGTGCCAAAAAGCAGCATGGTGGCAGGCTCTGGGACGGCTGAAGGGGGATCAATCGCGATATTATCGACCTCAAAGGCCGGGTATGCACTGTATAGTGTAAAGCTGTCGAAAACAGGCAGATCGGTCAAATTTACGTAAACATTACTAAGAGCGCTTGTCTGGTCACCGTAAGGGAGTGTACTCGGTTCTTCGGCGGCTGCTATATCTGTGCCGTCAACCGTCTCCACGAGTGTTCCATCCTTGTAAAATTTTATGATATTATAGGAGTCAACCGAGCCCCACAGCAACCCAAGATAGGAATATGAGTAGTTTTTATCAAGTGTAACGGCAAGACTGCCAATTCCGCCGTTTCCAACTTCCAGATAATATGTGGAATCATCATGCCCTGGTGCTGCGTAGTGATCAAGAACTGTTCCCGATACCACTGCAGCGTTTGTAGCCGTAACATTAGTGATAACACTTGGGCGATAAGCGGAAGATAAAGTTCCTTGATTGAAATTCCAAACATCAGTATTTGGCGCTTCCGTGGTTAAAACACCATCGCTGCCCTTTGTGCTATCGAATGTAATGTTATAAGCAAATGCCGTTGAAAAAGCAAAAACGGATAAGATGGTTAACAATCCCGTTAAAAACAGCTTTTTCATTCCTGTCATTAACTCCACTAAAAATAGGCTTTTCATTTACACGTCTCCCTATTTCGGGCATTCATGATCGCATTCCATACAAGGCGTTGAATCGATGCTACCATCCACCACCCTTGAGTATCAAAAAAGAAGCACTGAAAGTTGGCTCTTTCATGTGATCCCCAGCCATAAGCGGGATGTTTTAAAATTCCAGCCGGAAATTGGCCAAGATCAGCGGCGTGGGATTTTTGTCTAATATGTAAAGCATAGATTGTGCCAAATCCATCGATTATCGGATGAATATAAAAAACTACTGAATTAACGGATAGATAGGAAAAAAGAAAATCGTTTTACAGATCGTTTGGAGGCAGGAGGATCATATCAAGTTGGTGTATATGAAAAAAATGTTATATAACTGATTGCGTAATATGAAAAAAATGTAATAATTTGGTGCCATAAAAATCGGACTTGTCAAATATACAATAATATCTATAAATTAAAAATGTTCTGGGAACATGGCGGCTGGAACCGTCTGGTGTTCAATGCCGGTAAAAGCAGGCGCGAAGATCGGTGCCGGTGTCATGCGCCAGCGAGGGCGGCACTTTTACAGACAGAAAGAGTCGTCTCAGATCTTTGGTCATCGAAAGGATGGTGTATCATGCCGGGTGTAGAGGGACGGGTGACGCTGGTAACGGGAGCGGGACGGGGAATCGGACGGGTGACGGCTGGTCTGCTGGCGTCACGCGGTGCACGGGTGATGGCCGTTGCCCGCAGTGAGAATGAATTGCAGACGCTGGGCCTGGACTACGTGGTGGCGGATATGGGTACACCTGACGGGTGTAAACTTGCGGTGAAGGAAACCCAAGATCGGCTGGGGCCGGTTGCGATCCTGGTGTGCAATCACGGCATTGGTTCGGCCCATGAACGGGTGATTTGGCAGCAGGATCCGGTGGTCTGGCGCGAAACGATGCGCATCAACCTGGATGGCCCTTTTTTCTTGTCACAGATAGTTGTCAAAGATATGATTGAACAGGGCTACGGGCGGCTTGTGTTCACGAGTTCGACGGCCGGGCAGGTGGCGGAATACGCCGGCAGCGCTTACAACAGTTCAAAACACGGCCTTTTGGGCCTGATGCGATCAATTGCCCAGGATGCCGGGCCGCATAACGTGACTTCCAACGCGGTGCTGCCCGGTTGGGTGCGCACACCGATGGCTGAGGCTTCGGCTGAAGCCGAGGCCGCGCAGCGGGGTATCACCAAAGACGAGGTGTGGGCGGAAAGAGCTTCGCTTTACCCGCCGGGCAGAGTGGTGACGCCCATAGAAGTGGCTGAGGTGATCGCCTTCCTGGCATCCGAAGAGTCCAGCGGCATCAATGGGGAGGCCATAACCGTAGCCCTTGGAGGCATATGCTGAAAATTGCCAAACCTTCAGGTCTCCCAGTATTCGGCAAAAGCTGTCACCGATGGCTTCTGCTTCATAAATAATCGCTTTGGCAAAAGGAAATCTATATATGGCCGCTTTATATAGGGAGGTTGCTGAATTATTACTAAACC
Source organism: Desulfobacterales bacterium (assembly GCA_046704125.1). Taxonomy (GTDB): domain Bacteria; phylum Desulfobacterota; class Desulfobacteria; order Desulfobacterales; family JBJKSK01; genus JBJKSK01. The sequence goes on from JBJKSK010000387.1 coordinate 2,599, forward strand.
GGAAGCAATGTGTCGCTTTGACCGGGGCGGGGATTTCAGCGGAAAGCGGAATCCCTACTTTCCGGTCACAAGGAGGATTGTGGGAAAAGTATGATCCTACAGAATATGCCTCCATAGAAGGGTTCAATAAAAATCCATCGAAATATTGGGCATTGCGCGGAGAGTTCGTCAGAGATTATGATAATTATCAGCCCAATAATGCCCATTACGCCTTGGTAGAGCTAGAGAATTTGAACATCGTCAGGATGGTCATAACGCAGAATGTCGATGGACTTCATAGAAAAGCCGGAAGTAAAAAAATAATCGAGATTCATGGAAGCGTGAGAGAGATATATTGCCTGAAATGCGGCAAGGAGTATATCGCGCCAGACGTACCGAGCGGAACGCCTCCTTATTGTCAATGCGGCGGGGTTCTCAAACCCAACACCGTGTTATTTGGAGAACAGTTGCCTCCAAAGGCCCTGGAAATGGCTCAAGAAGAGGCTGTGACTTGTAACGTCATGCTCTTGATTGGTACATCCGCAGTTGTCTATCCAGCAGCTCAATTGCCTCTTTATGCCAAACAAAGCGGAGCCCACATCATTGAAATTAATATTGAAAAAGCCTTTCTTGGCTCTGATTATCATATCAATGCAAAGGCAGGAGCAGCGCTTTCTGAAATCGTCAAAGAGATAAAAAGCATAAACCGGGATCCTAACAGGTAAAGTGCGTCAGAATTCGCGATTTTTTCAACCTTGACCACTATTCCGGCTATCGCAAACAACCGGTAAATGCGGCATGCAATAAAGATTTCTGCAGAATAAAACCCGAGTGCAGTTTCCCTGTTTTGTCCTGGAACTTGTGGCCCATGTGGCGCTCGTTTCGCGGCAGTTGTCGTTGGACCAGATCCCCTAAAAGCCTTAAGGAGAGCTGCAATGGTGGAAAAGGTTATCATCATGGGCGCGGCGGGTCGGGATTTCCACAATTTCAATGTTTACTTCAAAGGCAATCCCCGCTACCAGGTGGTGGCTTTCACCGCGGCCCAGATCCCGGACATCGACGGCCGTCGCTATCCGGTGGAGCTTGCGGGCAAGACCTACCCGGAAGGCATTCCGATTTATCCGGAGTCGGATTTGGGGCGTTTGATTCGCGATCACCGCATCGATCTGGTGGCTTTTTCCTACAGCGACGTGCCCCATGTGAGCGTTATGCACAAAGCCTCGCTGGCCATGGCACAAGGCGCTGATTTCATTCTGATCGGGGCGACCTATACGATGCTTCAATCGGTCAAGCCGGTCGTATCGGTTTGCGCCGTGCGCACCGGCTGCGGCAAATCCCAGACCACTCGCAAGGTATGCAGCCTGCTGCGGGAACAGGGAAAACAGGTGGTTGCGGTGCGCCATCCCATGCCCTATGGGGATTTGACCAAGCAGATCGTGCAGCGCTATTGCCTTTACGAGGACTTTGTGACCCACCAGTGTACGATCGAGGAGCGGGAAGAATTCGAACCACTAGTGGACCAGGGAATTACGGTCTACGCTGGAATCGATTATGAAAAGATCCTGCGGGCCGCGGAAAAGGAAGCCGACGTCATCGTCTGGGACGGCGGCAACAACGACACTTCCTTTTATCGCCC
>JBJKSK010000388.1:0-3273 GCA_046704125.1 Desulfobacterales bacterium
GCCCAGACCAGGGGAAAAAATTCTGGATGTGGGATGCGGCACCGGTGTTTTTACCGCCGATCTGCTGGCTGCCGGGGCAAGCGTCACCGGATTGGATCTTTCCTTGCCGATGCTTCGGCATGCCGGCGGCAAGGCCCAAGGTCGTTGTTTCCACATGATTGGCGGTGATATGCGCCATCTGCCCTTTGCCGCGGCCGCATTCGACAAAACCGTATCGGTTACCGCCATCGAGTTTTTAAACGAGGATGCCGCAAGCGCCCTGGCCGAAATGATGCGGGTCACCCGGCCCGGGGGACGGGTGGTGGTGGCCACCCTGAATCGCCTCAGCCCCTGGGCCGAGAAAAGAAAGGCCTCCGGAAAGGACCATCCGATTTTTGCCCACACCCGCTTCCGATCCCCCTCTGAGATGAGAGCGCTTTCGCCGCTGCCCGCTGTAATCAGGACGGCGGTTCACTTTCAAAAGCACGATGACCCCGCTAAAGCGCTGGTTATCGAAAAGGACGGGGACTCCCGGGCACTGGACACCGGGGCCTTTCTGGCGGCGTGCTGGGAAAGCCTGCCCGCGTAGAATGGGCTTGTATCTGTTTTGGAATAATTGAAGATGATGGTGCATCAATGACCGTGAAAAACAGGGGCCTTGCCGCCGGACCGGATACTGTACCATCCGGTAGCCCCTCAATGGGTGACAGCCTTGTGTCAAATGACTTCAAACGGATAAACCGGAAATCCGGGAAATGCCCCCATTCCCGTCCTGAATCCGCTGCTTGACAAACTGCCGACCGCCGGGTAAAAGTTCAGTGCTATGTATAAATTGACATAGCGCATTGCGAACTGTTCGTAGGTATGGGAAATTGTTCCGGGAGATAGTCGTGCACCGTTTCCCAGGAACGCTGAAACGGCCTGCTGCAAATCGGCGGTCCTCAATTCAAGGAGAGAAAATGAAAAGATTTGGGTTTATCAGAAGAAGCATGCTGGAGCTGTTGGCGAGTTTGATGTGCGTAGCCTTTCTGGCTTTTCCATCCCAGGCGGCCTCGCGGGGAAAAGTGATCATCTTTCATGCCGGTTCCCTGTCCATTCCCATGAAACAGATGGCCGCGGCTTTCGATAAACAGTATCCCGGTGTAAAGGTGCTCATGGAGGCGGGGGGATCGCGGATTTGCGCCAGAAAGATTACGGATCTCAAAAAGCCTTGTGATATCATGGCATCAGCGGATTATTCCGTAATCGATACGCTGCTGATTCCCAAATACGCGAGCTGGGATGTCCATTTTGCCACCAATGAAATGGCTATCATGTACCGGCCCAATTCCAAGTATGCCAAGGAAATCAACACCCATAACTGGTATAAAATCCTCCTTAAAAAAGGCGTGGAGTATGGCCATTCCGATCCGAACTCCGATCCGGCCGGCTACAGGAGTCAGCTTGTCTGGCAGCTGGCCCAAAAATACTACAAGGTACCGGGCCTTTACGCGAAATTGCGCGCCAACTGCCCCCTGGAGAATGTGCGCCCCAAGGAGACGGACCTGATTCCCCTTCTGCAAGCCGGTCAGCTGGACTACGTGTTCATATACAAGTCTGTTTGCCAGCAGCATCACATGCCCTTTGTCTCGCTCCCGGTTCAAATCAACCTGGGGTCGCCGGCCTATGAGAATTTCTACAAGCAGGCCTCCATCAAGATTTCGGGCAAAAAGCCAGGCACCTTCGTGGAGAAAAAGGGTGAACCCATGATTTACGGCATAACGATTCCCAAAAATCCACCGGACGGTAAATGGGCGGTCAGGTTCCTGGCTTTCGTCCTGGGGCCCAAAGGGCGGGCCATCATGGAGAAAAACGGGCAACATGCCATTTACCCGGCGAAAGTGTCCGGGGATGCCAGCCAGATGCCCGAGACCATCAAACAGCTGGTTAAATGAGGAATTTTAGAATCGTCATATCCTGCTTGAGCGGGATCATGGTTCTGGTTGTCATGATCCCGCTGGCCAGGATGATCGTGACCGCCGACCCGGCGGTATTAAGATCCACCATCACTGACCCCAAAGTCATCGATTCGATCCTTTTGACCCTGCGTGCGGCCCTGTGGGCGACATCGGTCTGCGTCGTGTTTGGCGTGCCGCTGGCCTACGCCCTGGCCCGCTGGAATTTTTGGGGCAAGACGGTTGTCCAGGGAATCATCGACTTGCCGGTGATGATTCCCCATACCGCCGCGGGCATCGCCCTTTTGATGGTCTATGGGCGCGAGTTTTTCCTGGGCAAAGTCTTTGCCCGGCTTGGCGTCAGTTTTACAGGCACCCAGGCCGGAATCAGTCTGGCCATGGCTTTTGTATCCCTGCCTTTTCTGGTCAACGCGGCCCGGGACGGGTTTCTCGGCGTTGATCCCCGCCTGGAGCGCGTGGCCCGGACGCTTGGCGCTTCGCCGTGGCAGGCGTTTTTGAAGGTGAGCCTGGCGCTTTGCTGGCGATCGATCCTCTCGGGCGCGATTCTGATGTGGGCCCGGGGAATCGCCGAGTTCGGAGCGGTAATCGTCCTGACCTACAATCCCATGGTCGCTCCCGTATTGATCTGGGAGCGTCTCGAGAATTTCGGCCTCAAATACGCCAGTCCTGTGGCCGTGATTCTGATTCTGCTTTGCCTGCTCATTTTTTCCGGATTGCGCTGGCTTTCGGGGTCAGCAAGAGACATTTGAGATGCTCAGACTCGAAAATATCCAGGTGAGGCTGGGTGAATTTCGCCTCCGTGAAATTTTTTTGCATGTCAAGCCCGGAACCTACCTGGCATTGCTGGGTCCCACGGGAACGGGGAAAACGGTTTTGCTCGAAACCATCGCGGGCGTACACAAGCCCTGCAGCGGACGCATCCACATCCACGGCCGGGATGCCACATACCTGGCATCCGAAAAAAGGCATCTGGGCATCGTCTATCAGGATTATGCCCTGTTTCCGCATCTCACGGTTTTTCGAAACATCGCCTTCGGGCTGCGCCTGAAGGGGGCCACAGGGCCGGAAATCCAGGCGGATGTGGAAAAGATGGCAAGCTTTCTCGAAATCGGGCACTTGCTCAAGCGACGTCCGAACCGTCTTTCGGGAGGTGAACGTCAGCGGGTGGCCCTGGCCCGCGCTCTGGTGATGAAGCCTTATGTCCTTCTTCTCGACGAACCGTTGAGCGCCCTGGACCGGAGCACCCGCAGTCGTCTTCAAAATGAGCTCAAGAGAATTCATTCCCAGCTCGGGGTGACCATCATCCACATCACCCATGATCTGGCTGAAGCCTTTTTCC
>JBJKSK010000389.1:0-5516 GCA_046704125.1 Desulfobacterales bacterium
ACATTGAGGCGGGTTTGCTCGACGAAAGCATCGCTATGCCCGTGGCCGTGGAACTGGGTGGCATCGAGGCGCAGGCCGGCCGCCGGATGGCGGCGATATTTCGCCAACTGCACTTGAGCCTCAGCCGACAGCGCGAAATGCTGAGCCTGGTCAAAGAGATCGCCGCCCGGGAGAATCAAAGCCTTATGGAAGTTCTGGAAAATCCTGAGGTTGCCGCCATTCTGGCCACCGAAACTTCCGATCGGCCGCTTCAGGCCAAAACGGTGTTGAGCTGGCTGCAGCATCGGCGATATCCGGCGATCTCCGCGGCCCGGGCACAGCGGCAAGCGGCTATCAAATCCTTGAAACTACCCGCCGGAATCCGACTGATTCCGCCTTCCCATTTCGAAGGCGCTACCTTTACCCTCAGTATCGATTTCAACAATCGCCAAACTCTTTTCGCCCGAAAGCAAGCACTCGACGAACTCATCGATGCCAACCGGATCAACGCCCTGCTGCCGTAAGGCGGGCTATGTCCGCACAGATGCCTGAAATTTAGAATGCGTGAGACGGTAGCCTCGTTTACGATGTCCCGCTTTTAATGGAATCAGGATGTTTTTGAGGCGATGCGCGTTTTCTCAAAACGGAAATACAGATGGAATCAGGGCTTTATAAATTTTTAACTTGACAAAACTTAAATACCATTTATAAAACAAGTTATGAAATAAATAGGATTCATTATATTATGGGTATACGAGAGCGCAAGGAGCGTGAGCGGGAAAGGAGACGTCAGCAGATTCTCGTCGCTGCCAAGCGCGTTTTTTCAGCCAAGGGGTTCAACAAGACGACCATGGAAGATATCGCCAAGGTGGCCGAGTTGAGTCCCGGGACCCTTTACCTGTATTTCAAGAACAAAGACGAACTGTATGCCTCCCTGTCCTTGCGTATCCTTGAGTACATGCTGATTCGTCTGGAGCACGTCAACGCGCAACACCAGCTTTCGCCTCAACAGCGGATTGATTCGCTCAAGGCGGCCATGTATGACGTATACGAATTTGATCCGCTGATTCTGATCAACATGTTTCACCTGCAATCCAGCGAATCGTTGAATAATCTTACCGCCGAACTGCTCTCCGAAATCAAAGAATTGTCCCAAAAGGCCATGGAAACCATGTCCGAAGCCTTTCGAGAGGGTGTTCAGAGCCAATTTTTGATCGACAAACAACCCGCGATCCTGGCCAACATTGTGTGGGCTCTTTTTTCTGGCATCGTCTTGTTTGAGGAAAGCAAGCGAGTCTTCAACCGCGAAAAAGATTTTCTCCAAGAAACACTGGAGACAGCCTTCGAAATTTTTTCCCGAGGCATCATCCGATAACGGAAAACGAGCCGAATCACGCGGGATGACCGGCAAGGGATGTACAACGATTTTAGGAGAAAGGAGGATGACAGATTTTCAGGGACCGACCGATGCCATCAAGCTCCGGAGAGGATGAAATCGGTTCGACGGCCATCTGGACACGCGCAGTAACGTCGATATGAGATGCGTACGTGAATTATAATAGAAACCCCTAAACGTGCAAGGAAGGTGAACGAATGGCTGACAAAGAATCCAACGAGGTATCTGAGTCCCAGATCGCAGTACACTGGCAGGAAGAGGGGCTGGTTCATGCGTCTCCCCAGTTTATTGCTCAGGCGAATATGACCGATCCGGACATCTACAATCGGTTCAGTCTGGAAAACTTCCCCAATTGCTTCAAGGAATACGCGGACCTGCTGACCTGGTATGAATACTGGACCGACATCCTCGATACCAGCGATGCCCCCTGCTTCAAATGGTTCAAGGGCGGCAAGATCAATGCGAGCTACAACTGTATCGACCGTCATCTGAAGCAACACAAAAACAAGACCGCCATCCACTTCGTCCCCGAGCTTCTGGAAGAAAAAACCGAACACATCACCTATCAGGAGCTCTATGTCCGCGTCAACGAGATGGCGGCGCTGCTGCGTGATTTTGCCGGCCTCAAGCGCGGTGACCGGGTGACCCTGCACCTGCCCATGACCCCGGAATTGCCCATCACCATGCTGGCCTGTGCGCGCCTTGGCGTCATCCACTCTCAGGTGTTCGGCGGCTTCAGCGGCCGGGCCGCCGCCGACCGGGTCATCGACTCCGGCAGCCATGTCCTGATCACCATCGATTCCTATTACCGCGGCGGCAGCCTCCTGGATCACAAGGAAAAGGCCGAAGTGGCGGTGGAGACAGCCCAACAGAGCGGCCAGAAAGTCGACAAGGTGCTGATCTGGCAGCGCCACCCCGGAAAATACTCCAGCCCGACGCCCCTGGTGAAAGGACGCGATTTCATCGTCAACGATCTGCTGAAAAACTACTACGGCGCCCGGATCGAACCGGAACGGATGAACGCCGAAGACCCGCTGTTTCTGATGTACACCAGCGGCACCACCGGAAAACCCAAGGGCTGTCAGCACAGCACCGGCGGATACCTCGCCTATGTCACGGGCACCAGCAAGTACGTTCAGGACATCCACCCCGAAGATGTTTACTGGTGCATGGCCGATATCGGCTGGATCACCGGGCACTCGTACATCGTCTACGGGCCGCTGGCTCTGGCGGCTTCCTCGGTCATCTACGAAGGGATTCCGACTTATCCGGATGCCGGCCGCGCGTGGCGCATCGCCCAGGATCTGGATGTCAACATTTTCCATACGGCGCCCACAGCCATCCGGGCCCTTCGCAAGGTCGGCCCCGATGAGCCGGCCAAGTACAATTACCACTTCAAGCACATGACCACCGTGGGCGAACCCATCGAACCGGAAGTCTGGAAGTGGTATTACAAGGTCGTCGGCAAAGGCGAAGCCGCGATCGTCGACACCTGGTGGCAGACGGAAAACGGCGGATTCCTCTGCAGCACGTTGCCCGCCATCAAGCCGATGAAGCCGGGCAGCGCTGGTCCTGGCATGCCGGGAATTCATCCGATTATTTACGACGACGACGGCAATGTCGTGGAACCAGGCTCAGGCAAGGCCGGCAACATCTGCATCCAGAATCCCTGGCCGGGCATGTTCCAGACCATCTGGGGCGATCGGAACCGCTTTGTGGCGCAGTATTTCACGCGTTACTGCAAAAATCCCAACAGCAAGGACTGGCGCGACTGGCCGTACCTGGCCGGTGATGCCGCCGTTCAGGCTCCGGACGGATATTACCGCATTCTTGGCCGCATCGATGACGTCATCAACGTTTCCGGTCACCGCCTCGGGACCAAGGAACTCGAGTCGGCCGCCCTGACGGTCGAGGAAGTGGCCGAAGCCGCCGTGGTGCCGGTCGCAGACGATATCAAGGGCCGGGTTCCGGATCTCTACGTCGCCCTGAAACCGGGCTACACGGCATCCGATGAGCTCGCCAAGCGGGTGGCCAACGCCTTGTCCACGGAAATCGGCCCCATTGCCAAGCCGCGTAAGGTCTGGATCGTGCCCGATATGCCCAAGACTCGATCCGGAAAGATCATGCGCCGGGTGCTGGCCGCCTTGTCCAACAAACAGGACGCGGGGGATGTCACCACCCTGGCCAATCCGGAAATCGTGGATCAGATCCGCAAAATGGAGGAAAATAATTCGAAATAACCGGGGCTGTTCAGCCTCCGCATAACCCCGGTTTTTTTTCATCCACCGAATCACCGGTTGAGACACCGGGCTTATTGTGAACCCTCAGAACCCAGAAGCCGGGAGCCTGATGCTCCCGGCTTCTTTTCGCAGGAAATAGTTTATTCGTGGTGATTCAACATCTTTTTATCGATCGTGCCGTGGCCGCAAAACCCGCCGTTGAAGTCATCCGCCGGCGCATCGCGGCTCCGGCGACCGTCTTTGACGATATCAGCGAAGTCTATCGGCGCATCACCAACGACGCGGAGCCCATTGCCGCGGGAAAACGTCATCTGCTGCTGACTCGCAACCGGGGCGCGTTTCTGCGTCCCTGCCCCGGTACGCGCTACTACCGGTGCTGCGGCTACCGGATTCTGCATGTGGGCACTTTTTGCGTCATGGACTGCTCCTACTGCATCCTCCAGACTTATTTCCACCCTCCAGTGCTTCAGTTTTTCGTCAACCACGAGGACCTGTTTGAAGAACTCGACGGTTTTTTTCAAGAGCAACCCTATATCCGAAGAATCGGCACCGGCGAGTATACCGACAGCCTGATCTGGGAGCGATGGACGGATTTGAATCTCAGTCTGGTGTCGCGCTTTGCCGCCCAGAAGCGCGCCGTGCTGGAACTCAAGACCAAGACGGTGGCCATCGACCGGCTGCGGCACCTGGACCACAACCGGAAAACGATCCTTTCCTGGTCGCTGAACACCGAACGGATCATTGCCTCGGAAGAACGAAAAACCGCGCCACTGGCCGCCAGATTGGCCGCGGCCGAAAAGGCCGCCAGCTGGGGATACCCATTGGCCTTTCACTTTGATCCGATGGTGATCTATCCGGGCTGCGAGGATGAGTACCGAGAGGTGATGCGACAACTTTTTGCCCAGATTCCGGCCCGAAATCTCGTCTGGGTCAGCTTCGGCACCTTTCGGTACATGCCTTCCTTAAAGGCCGTCATCCAGAAGCGGTTTCCCGCCTCCAAAATCATCTACGGCGAATCGATACCCGGGCTTGACGAAAAGATGCGATATTTTAAACCGCTTCGCGTGGCGCTGTATCAGTCGGTGGTGTCCGCCCTGCGGGAATTCGCGCCGGAGGCGACGGCCTATTTTTGCATGGAAGACGACGAGGTTTGGGAGCAAACCTTCGGGTACCGTCCCGGCGACCGAGGCGGGTTGTCGGTCATACTCGATACCGCCGCCGCCAGGGCGTGCGGCCTGCAGGGCCCCATAGAATATCCAGTTTCCAGCCGATGAAACAAGGCCCAAGGCCGAACCGGTGAAGGTTGTTTCCACCTATAGTCCGATTGCCTACAGTCTACAGCCTATAGCTTACAGCCTTGCGGGCACAACCCGCCTTTGGACATGCTTAGCATGGTTTTTTCGCGGTTTTGCCGAATAGGGATATTTCTATGCTGCCTCTGGTTTGCCGGCCAGGCGGCCGCAGGGCAATGGGTCCGAGTGCGATGGGTCGATGATGGGGATACCGTGGTGCTCTTCGACGGCCGGCGAATTCGCTACATCGGAGTCAATGCCCCGGAAGTGGCCCATGGCAAACGAGCGGCCCAGCCTTTCGGCGATGCGGCCCGGGTCTTGAACCGCCGTCTGGTGCAAAACAGGCGGGTCCGTCTGGAATTTGACCGGGAAAAAAAGGACCGATACGGGCGGACTCTGGCCTATGTTTTTCTTGGAAACGGACGGATGGTCAACGCCGCGCTGGTGGATGCCGGTTATGCCTACTGCCTGCCTCGATTTCCAAATCGGCGCTACAGCGCCATGCTGCTTGCCGCCCAGCGCCGGGCCATGGCCGAGAAAAAAGGAATCTGGTCGTGGTGGCTCGATTTGCCGGGACCCTTTATCGGCAATCTTCATTCCAGGCGCTTT
>JBJKSK010000390.1:0-9120 GCA_046704125.1 Desulfobacterales bacterium
TCATGACTCACCTTTCGGGATTCACAGAAAAACCAAATATAAAGGCAACATCTGTGCCGGATGGAAAATCTTCGTTGATGGCGATACCTCGGAAAAAGTTCTTTCCGACAAAGGGCGGTGTGAAAACAGCTCCTGTCAAAAAGCAAGTCCCTACCGACTCGACACCTTTAGGTCCCTGCAATCTTTGCGTTTTTTCAAGACAACCGGTTACTGGCCCGGCGGTTTCTGGACGGTCCGGCCGTCCTGGCGCGCCACCTGCGGCCCTGTTTTGCCCTTGACAACAAGACTGGCATTGTGGTTTGGTGGCTGTCGGTGGAAAAGAAAGGAGGTGATGGAAGCCGTTTAGGGCATTCGCCAAGAGCCGTGCCAAACGAGCGATATTTCGTCCCGACACCTAATTGTTATTTCATATAATCTTATAACCCCACTTCCCACCATTTTGGCGAAAGCTCAAAAGCAGTATCGTTACGGTTGGCGAGATTTCTCCCGCCCCCGGTTTTCTCCAACTGACGAGATGGGGAGGAATACGCTGAAAATTGAGGGACGCAATGCCGGGGGCGGTGGTGATGAAAGATGCGGCTGTCTTCGTCCGGGTTGCCGGAAATGAGGTACACGTTCATCCGTTCACTGCAGGGAGCTGGGTGGATGGTGAAACGGGATGGGCGAAGTCATGGAGAATTAAGCGGATTTGGCCATATGGAGCGAAGCTGGGGAGAAGAGCTATGAAAATAAGAGATGGTTTTAAGGCGCTTGCTTGGTCGATAGCCATGATAGGAAGTTTTCTTCTTTTAACCCCTAAAGTCCAGGCAAGCCAGCCGATACGCATCGGTTGGGTCGGGCCCCTGTCACCGCCCGGGGACTTTGCTGCCGGCGAGGAGATGAAATGGGCCGCCGAACTGGCAACGGAACAGATCAACAAGGCGGGGGGAATATTGGGTTCCAAACTCGTCGTTATCTACGACGATACCATGGGCGAACCTGCTCAAGGCTCGGATGCGATGGAGCGGCTGATTACAAACGACCATGTGGTGGCCGTATTTGGCGAGTTCCACAGCTCGGTGGCTCTTGCAGAGATCGATGTGGCGCACAAATATGGAATCCCATGGGTTGCCACGGACGTATGGGCGAACAAGATTACCGCGATGCAATATCCCGAAGTCTTCAGACCATCGCCGTGCAACGCGGTTATATTCCGCAGAACGGCCAACTGGATTAAAGAGGCAGGGTTTAAAGACGTGGCGATTATTCAAGCCACCACCGACTATGCACAAGGGGCCTCGGAAATCCTGCAAAAGGAGCTCAAAAAAATCCCCGGCGTCAAAGTGCAGGCTGTGACGGTCCAGTTCAATCAGCAAGATTTCAGGCCGATACTGATGCGCCTGAAGCATGAAATGCCCAATATGGATTTACTGGTAAGCATCGATGCCTCCAATGGCGTCTATCAGATTCTGCAGCAGGCCTCCAACCTCGGTATCGCCCCCACCAGCAAGACCGGGTTTTATATGAGCGGCGGGCCGGCGCTGGAAAAAGAATTTTGGACTGTTGACGGAAACGCCGGTAATTACGTTGTAGCAGAGGACCCGACGCTGCCCAAGTCTCAGTGGGGACAGAAAGCGAAAGATTTTGTACAGGCGTTCACCGCGCGGTTCAAACGTCCTCCCACAGGGACCGCCATGGAGTCCTACGACGACCTGGAACTGTTGGTCCATGCCATCGAGACAGCCAAGTCAACGAAACCGGCGGCGATAATCCACGCGCTTGAGCATATTCAATATGCAGGCACGCGCGGGACCTACAGCTTCTCGAACAAGAAACAGCCCGCCTGGGCGTATCATCAGTGGCTGGACGCGCCCGTGATGATCATCCAGTATACACAGGTCAATCAGTCTGCGGACAGCGCCCCCATACTGTACCCGCGTAATTGGGCGACATCCAAGAAAATTTACAACAGGCCGTAGTCCTGAAGCGCCTTTGAAAGGGATGCCCCCAATGCACTCGGGAAAAGCAGAAAATTCTAATACAGCGTCAACAAGATTTGCGTGACTGGGGTGAAACGACTGCCTCTATCCATAAGGGGCAGTCGTTTCTTCTCCGCTGACACCCGGTCGATGCGGTTTATTTCAAAAAAACTGGATTTGTTTCAAGGGCGATGCTTCCAGTCGGTTTGCCAAAGACCCCCTGAGTTTGGAAACACGATCCGGCTTTTTCTTTCGTTCTTTGTTGAATAGCCGCCCCGCCGGAGCATTTCCGGATTTGTTATTTCGATTCCTCCATGAACAGTTCGACGACCCCGTCGGCCTTTCACATAACGTGGATGCATATCCGTAAAAAGACTCGGGCCGCAGGCATTATACCCTGGCGCCGGCGACCGGCAACTCTTTGGATGCAGGAGTTGAGTTACTGTGGATTACTTTATTCAGGTCCTGGTGAATGGTTTAATTACCGGCCTTGTTTTTGCCCTGATGGCGTCTGGATTGACTCTCATCTTTTCGGTTATGAAAATAGTCAATTTCGGACATGGGGTCCTGTACATGGCCGGAGGTTACGCTTCATACTATGCCATAACCTTGAGCGGCATTCCCCCCATCGGGGGCGTAATTGTAGCAATGATGATCCTTTTCATGTTCGGAGTGGCGTTCGAATACTCGATTTTAAGCCCGATGTATACCGACAAGGTAGCCCGTAAGGACGAGTACGCCATTATCGTAACATTTGCACTGACATTGCTGTTCGAAAAAGCGGCCATTTTGGTATTTGGCCCTTTCAGCAAATACCCTCCGGCGTTTATATGCGGAGTGCTTCATGTCGGGCCGCTGTACATAACCTACAACCGCATCGTGGCTGCACTGGCGTCGATCATGCTGCTCATGATCTTGGAGTATTTCATGACCCGGACAAGACTCGGCCAGGGTCTGGACGCCGTTAGCCAGAGCCGGGAATCGGCGGCGGTGATTGGCATAAACCCGAGGAAGATGTTCATCTGGGCTTTCGGGATTGGATCGGGCCTGACCGCAGCGGCCGGGGCACTGGTTGGCCCTATTTATTCATTATCACCTACGATGGGGGACATGCCGGATATCCAATCTTTCATCATCGTTGTTCTGGGCGGTATGGGGTCTATTCGCGGCGCCATGGTGGGCGGCGTTCTTCTGGGATTGGTGGAAGCATTCGGCACCGGGTACCTGCCGGACCCGAACAGGGCATCAGCTTACAGTAAGGCTTTTGGCGCCTTGTTATTGATCCTGACCCTGCTGTTTCGACCAAACGGCCTGTTTGGCCGGGCACACGCACACATGGAGTAGGGGAAAATTTAAGTTATGGTTGCCAAATTCTCGCACGATAAGGCGCTCGTCGTTGGCCTGCTGGCCCTCATTGGAGGCCTGATGTTTCCATTTTTCGCCGGCGCTTACTGGTTGCGTGTTGCCACATTAGGCCTCTATTACGCGATACTGTCTTCCAGTTGGGCGTTGCTGGCCGGTTACGGGGGTCAGTTTTCGTTCGCTCATATGGCCCTTGCCGCCCTGGGCGGCTACACGTCGGGACTTCTGGTGACCAAAGCCGGATTGCCCATTGTGCCGTCGATGGCGCTCGGGGTGGCTTTGGCGGCGATTGCCGGAGTTTTAATGGGCGCTCTGGTGCTGCGCCTTAAAGGGCCCTATTTAGCTCTGTTTACTTTGGCCATGGCTGAGATTTTCCATTTAATGCTGGCTGCAGAGGTGGAACTGACCAGGGGTGCCCTGGGACTCCATGTCCCCTCGCTCTTCAATACTAGTTCAGACCGGCCTTATTACTATCTGGCGCTGGCCATCCTGGTTGCGTCATTGCTGATCATGGGCGCCGTAACACGCAGCAGAATCGGGCTGTTCCTGATGGCGCTAAGAGAAGACGAGGATGCAGCAGAGGCGTGCGGTGTGGATACGACCCGCTACAAGATATTCGTGTTCGCCCTTACAAGCGCCATAGCCGGGCTGGCAGGCACGTTCTACGCCCACTACCAGGGAATTCTCACGCCTGATTTAGTCAGCTTGATGCAAATGGGTCTTGTAATAGCCATGGCGGTTATTGGCGGGGTCGAATCGCTCATCGGCGCCGCTATCGGCGGAGTGCTTGTATTCGTTCTTTCGGAATGGATGCGCACATATGGCGAGATGCGATTTGTGATTTTAGCTGTGTCCTTAATCCTTATAGAACGGTTCTCGCAGAATGGAATTTATCCTTTGGTTTTGCAGTGTATAGCCGGACTGAGACGGATTGCGGAACGTAGAGCAGACAAAAAACGCCGAGAACCGGTCAAGGTCTGAAAGGAGCCTGGAGGCGCGTGAACCTACCCCGGAAAGAAGTCATCAAACTCGATTCTGTAGTAAAACGATTCGGCGGCGTGGTCGCTGTTCAGGGTATGAGCTTCGACTGCGCGGAAGCTGAATTGATCGGCCTGATCGGACCCAACGGGTCCGGCAAGACCACGATCATCAATATGATGTCAGGGGCGCTGCACCCTGACTCCGGCGGCATAGAAGTACGGGGCAAGCCAATGGCCGGGGCAAAAGCGCATGAATTTGCGCACATGGGGGTAGGCCGCACGTTCCAGGTCCCAAGGCTGTTCAATCGTATGACGGTGCTGCAAAATCTCATGGTGCCCGCTCTTTCCGATCTCAGCTCGCAACGAAAACGAGCCAGGAAGGATGCGCTCGATTTGCTGGAGTTTCTACAGATGTCGCATATCATGAATCTTGAAGCGCGGCACTTGTCGGGCGGGCAAAAGAAGCTGCTGGAACTTGGCCGCGCCTTGATGCTCAAGCCGTCTGTTCTGCTATTGGATGAACCGTTTGCGGGCGTCCACATGGCGCTGCTTGAACAGATCGAGTCTCATATAAGAGAACTCAACAAGCAACAGTATACCATTCTTGTTGTAGACCATGACATTGATGCTGTTAAGAACCTTGTGAAACGCTTAATTGTCATGGCCGACGGCAGAAAGATCGCCGACGGAAAACCCGATGCCGTTTTGAGTGAGCCCGCCGTGATCGACGCTTACGCGGGTGTGGGAGCAAGAGCGGACGATGACTACTGAAATGAAGCCGCAAAAAGATGAGGACCCGGTGAGGCCGGGAGGAGAGTTGGTAGCGGAAGACATTCACGCGGGCTACTCCAAAGACATCGAGATACTGCGAGGGTTGTCGATCCATGCCCGGCGCGCCAAGATCACCTGCATCGTTGGTCCCAACGGCACCGGGAAATCAACGCTGCTCAAGACGATATTCGGCTTCCTGAAGCCCACTCAAGGACAAATACGGCTCGACGGCGAAGATATCGGCGGGTCTGCCCCTCACCTGATGTTAAAGAAGGGGGTTGTTTACTTGCCGCAGCGGCCCAGCCTGTTCCCGTTTCTGGACGTCGAAACGAATCTAAAACTGGGGCTATGGAATCATAACCTGAGCCGTCCGGCGCTGCATGATAAGTTGGATCAGGTTTATCAGCGGTTTCCAGTGGTTAAGGCAAAGAGGAAGCAGTCCGTGCTGGGCCTGTCCGGGGGCCAGCAGCGGCAGGTTGAATTTGCCCGCAGCCTTCTCAGCGATCCGCTGATTTACTTGATAGATGAACCCACCGCGGGCATAGATCCGAAAACGTGTGTTGAGATATATCGCCTGATAAAACGGATGAGCGTCGAGTTTCGCAAGACGATCTTGCTGGTCGACCAAAAGATAAAGGATGCGCTTGAGCTATGCGACTATGTCTATGTTCTGCGCAACGGGCAGGTGATCGAGCAGGGCGGTTCTGAAGAATACAGGGAAGATGTCAGCGTCCTGGTGCGGCGGTGGCTTCATACGGCTTCATACGAAGAACACGCCGGGGAAAATACCGGCCCTCAATAAAATCAACAACCTGCAGGCCAAGGAATCGCTTCACTGTCATGATCTAGCCTTATTGGTTATTTTTTGGTTTTCGTTGCGTGTTTATGCCTATCGTATAAGCCGTTGGTCGGATCACCTTCCGACAGCATCTGACTCAGTATCTTGCGCTCCTCAAGTCCCGGCACAATACCGGCGATCTCTGCCTCAATCACCGTGATACCATTTTCCTTTTTAATTATGACGGATGCCTTGGCCCGCCCTTTTTGATCGATATCAGTGATTACCCAACTGCAAGTAATCGTTTCACCGACATATACAGGCCCTTTGAATCTGAAATTCATTCCAGATGCCAGCCATCCAATCTGCCCTCCGATTTCGGTAACCAGGCTTGCCGTTAGCAGTCCATGGCAAATCGGTCCTTGAAAATTCCGCGCTTTGGCAAAGCGATCATCAAAATGAACCGGGTTATAGTCCCGCGATATCTTGGCAAAACGGACAACCTCATCATGGGTAAAGGTTCGTGAGATTCGAAACGAGTCCCCCGGCTGAAGGCCATCAGCGGCCTGCTGTCTGAAATCTGTCATTTTTTAGTGGTTCCCTTTTTTTTGGGAATGGGTACTAGCTGACGATAAACGGCGCCGGCATCGTTTCACCCGCAAGGGTTTTTTTGATTCGGTCTTCAACGACGCTTCGGGCCACCATGCCGGTGATGGAATTAACAGCCTTTTCCCCCTGAAAGATCATCAGGGTGGGGATGGACTTGATTCCATAACGCTCGGCTACCGACGGGTGGTCATCCACGTTGCATTTGGCAAAAATCATTTTCCCCGCATACGTTTCCGCCAGAGTGGCAAACGCCGGTGCCATGGCCTTACAGGGGCCGCACCAAGGGGCCCAAAAGTCGACGATAACGGGTTTGGTTTGCTTAAGCACTTGCTGATCGAACTGATCTTTTTCGATTTCGGAGATAAACTCGGACATGGATCTTTTCCTTTCTGATGGGGTCTATGCTTTCATCCGGCATACTTGAATCGCTGATAGACAATTTGATCTGTTCCTTGCCGTATTCAACATTTATGCCGGAAAAAGCCGCTGGAAGTTTTTACAGACGAAGGCGGTATTTTTTCATCTGGTTCCAAACGCTGGTGCGGGAAATTCCCAGCAGCCGGGCGGCTTCAGACTGGTTGCCGCTGGCTCGCTTGAGCGCCTCGGTCAGGCGTCGGCGCTTGACATCGTCAAGGCTTTCCTCGGGCTGGGGGGCAACCGGGCGGCAAAAAGAAGGGGTGGCACTAATCTGCGGGGGCAGGTGCTCGGCCTGGATCATGCCGCCGGGGCAGCTGACAAAGGCAAATTCAAATGCGCTTTTCAATTCCCTGGCATTTCCCGGCCAGGGGTAGGTTAGCAGGTGGTCCATGGCGGTTTTGGAGATACCGGTGAGCTTTTTGTCGCTTTTGAGCAGGATTCGGTTAAAAAATGAGCGTGCCAGCAAGGGGATATCCTCGATGCGCTCCCGTAGCGGCGGCACCTGAACGGGAATGACGTTGATCCGGTAGAAAAAATCTTCACGGAACGATCCTTGGGCGATGAGTTCGGGCAGGTTGCGGTTGGTGGCCGAAATGATGCGCACGTTGACCTTGATGGGCGCATTGTCCCCGACGCGCTCCACGACTTTTTCCTCCAGCACCCGAAGCAGTTTGACCTGGGTGGAAAGCGGCAGGTCGCCGATTTCATCCAAAAAGATGTCTCCGCCGTCGGCGGCCTCGAACCGGCCCTGCCTGCTTTTGTGAGCCCCGGTCTAAGCGCCTTTCACATGGCCGAACAGCTCGCTTTCCAGTAGCGATTCGTTTAGCGCCGCACAATTGACCTTCAGGTAGGGGTGGCGGCTGCGTCCCCCGGCATCATGAATGGCCTTGGCCACCATTTCCTTGCCCGTGCCGCTTTCCCCGAAAATAATGACCGGTGCATCGGAACGAGCCGCATTGGCGACCAGCTCAAAGACCTTCTGCATTTGCGCACTGATGCCGATCATGCCGTAAAACCGGTCCTCGGCATCCAGTTCCCGGCGATAGCTTTCGATCTGGGTGTCTTTGGCCACCAGATCGGTGATATCGGTCATGGTTTCCACGGCACCGGTAACGGTGCCCTGGCTGTCCCTGAGCACCGAGGCATTTTTGAGGATATGCACGCTCCTGCCGTCTTTGCGGGTGATGCAGCATTTCTGTTTTTTCAGGGATCCCATCTTGAACATGGCGCACCAGTAGCAGCCTTCCTTGAGCCGAGCCATTTCGCAGGTCGTGCAGTTGAGTACGGTGCAAAAATTTCCCACGATCTCATCCCTGCCGTACCCGGTGATTTCCTCGAAGGCCCGGTTCACCGAAATGACGATGCCTTCCGGGTTGACCACCATCACGCCGTCTTGGATCGTGTCCACCACCGATTTCCAATAATAGTTGAGTTCAAAACTGTCCATGCACGCAATCCGTTTAAATTGTGAACAACTAAGATGTTTAGAAAGTTAACGCATGAACAGGGCTTTGCCAACCGTAAAAAGGTCGGAAATTCGTTGCGTTTGTCTGTAACACGTTCTTAGAAAAATATTCTTTTATTTTAAAACAAAAGGTTATGCCTCTTCTGGAGCTCATTGCCGGAATGCTGGCTCCCTCTTTGCTGTAAACGTACATCGTCGCAAATCGGATTGCCCCCATTCCATCAGGTTAGGTACCACCATGGTGACATTTGATCTCCGCGAAACGCTGATTCCTTTTTCGTTGCTGCAGATCGCCAACGTGTTTCGGGCGATGAAACCGGGCGAAGTGATGGAAGTGATTTCCGGAATGACGCCGGTGGATGCGGCCACTTTAAACGATGTCCTGCGGATTTTGCCGATAACCGAATATGAGCGGATCGCCGAAAAGGAGCAAATCGGCGATGAGCCGGTGACTCGGCTGAGACTGAGAAAGAGGAAACCCAAAACCACCCAAGCTAAAAAAGGAGAGTTACCATGTCAGAGATCGACTTGAATACGTTGACACCGGCAAGCACCGTTGATGCAAGGGGAAGCGCCTGCCCCGGCCCGCTTCTGGAGGCAAAAAAAGGAATCGGCAAGGTCAAAGTGGGAGAAGTTCTGGAGATTTACTCCAGCGATGCGGGTACCCGCAACGATATACCTGCCTGGGCAAAAAAGGTCGGCCATGAATACATGGGCATGCTGGAAGCCGACGGCTACGACAAACATTTTGTTCTTAGAAAAAAATAGGCAGGCCTGTGA
>JBJKSK010000391.1:0-4110 GCA_046704125.1 Desulfobacterales bacterium
GGGGGGGCTGTTCCTTCTCGGCGGTCTGCTGCTGCGCTACAAGACGCTGGGCACGTTTGCCTTTACCGCGGCCTCCCCGGACCATGCCTATTTCTTTGACTGGCTGATCGTTATTGGATTTTGCGTCAACGCGGCCGTTGTTCCCCTTCACGCCTGGTTGCCCGACACGTATCCCGAAGCCACGGTTCCCGGGGCGGTGTTTATGTGCGCCTTTACGACCAAGACAGCCGTCTATGTGCTGGCCAGGGGTTTTGCCGGATTCGAGGTGCTGGCCATCGCTGGCACGGTGATGGCCGTCTACGGTGTGCTTTACGCTTCGATGGAAAACAATGCACGCCGGATTCTCAGCTACCATATCGTCAGCCAGGTGGGCTACATGGTCGCCGGTATCGGCATCGGCACGGCCATGACCATAAACGGCGCGTCGGCCCACGCGTACGCCCATATTCTCTACAAGGGGCTTCTGTTCATGGGAGCCGGCTGTCTGCTGCACGCGACCGGGACAGCCGACCTGGACAAACTCGGGGGGCTGATCAAACGCCTGCCCTGGGTGATGGTGCTTTACATGGTCGGCGCGGTGAGCATTTCCGGGGTTCCGTTTTTCAACGGATTCGTCTCCAAGACGATGACCATCCACGGCGCTCTGGAGGCTCATCGCACGTGGATCGGCGTCATGCTGGAAATCGCCGCAGTGGGTACTTTCCTTTCGGTGGGCATCAAGCTTCCCTATTTTGCCTTCTGGGCCAAACCTGACAACGACGTTAAACTCAAACCGATTCCGGCCAACATGTACGTGGCCATGATCATCGCCGCGACCCTCTGCCTGGCCCAAGGGCTTTTTCCCCGGATACTCTACCGCCTGCTGCCCTTTCCCGTGGAATATGCCCCCTTTAGTTCCTGGAAGCTGCTTCAGGCCACCCTGCTGCTGGGATTCACCGGTCTTGGCTTTTTCTTCATGAGAAAGGTCATCAAGCCGCATGAGGGGGGGAATATGGATTTTGACGTACTCTAACGGCTCATTGGAAAAGGGTTGGTCGCCCTGTTTAGCCGGCCGCTGGCGGCCATTGACGAGGTTTGGGGCCAAGTCTACCGGAAAGTCGGCATTAGGGCGCTGATGGCATCGGGCCGGGGAACGAGTATTTTTGACAAAAAGGGCATTGACACGGTCGTTGATGGCGCCGCCTATAGCGTGCGCGGCGTTGGCCGGATTTCAAGCCGGATTCAGACCGGTCGTCTTCAAGATTACCTGGCATGGATGGTCGTGGGCGCACTGATGGTCTTTGCCGTGGTCTGGTGGTATTCAATTTGATTTGAAATTTGTTTTTCGCAAGAATTCCAACAGCGGATGGTGCTCATCGGTTCCGTAGGGGGTTTTTAACCGGGCTTTTTTGCGAAAAACAACTTCGATCCTGGCCCAGCCGGGATAGGAAACAAATAACATGGTGGATGCGAGTTTTCCGGTGCTAAGTGTCTTAATTTTTTTCCCCCTGGCCGCTTGCCTGGTTCTGGTGTTTTTGCGCGGGGACAAGGCGGTGCGGGTCTTTAGCCTGGCGGTGACCATCGTCGAGGTCATGCTGGCGCTGCCTCTGGTGACGGGTTTCAGTATGTCGCTGGGCGGTTTCCAGTTCGTGGAACACGTGCCCTGGATCAAGGACTGGGGGATCAATTATTCGCTTGGAATCGACGGCATCAGCTTGCTGATGGTGGGCCTCACCGTGGGCATCATGCCTTTTTGCGTGCTGTGCTCCTGGACCTATATCGGCAAACGGGTCAAGGAGTTTCATTTCTGCCTGCTGTTTATGACCAGCGCCTGTGTGGGGGTGTTCGCCGCCCTGGATTTCGTGTTGTTTTACGTCTTCTGGGAAGCCATGCTGGTGCCCATGTACCTGTTGATCGCCATCTGGGGAGGCCCGGAACGCCGTTATGCTTCCATCAAGTTTTTCCTTTATACCCTGGCCGGCTCCACCTTGCTGCTGGTGGCCATCATCGCCTATCGGTATGTGGGGGGGACTTTCTTCATCCCCGATCTGATGACCCAACGATATGCCTTTCCTTTCAATGCTTGACGTTTTTGGCCATGGCACTGGCCTTTGCCATTAAAGTGCCCATGTTCCCCTTCCATACATGGTTGCCTGCTGCCCATGTTCAGGCACCCACGGCCGGCAGTGTGATTCTGGCCGCGATTTTGCTCAAGATGGGAGCCTACGGTTTTTTGCGATTTTGCCTTCCGCTGGCACCTGAGGCCAGTCGGTTTTTTGCACCGCTGATGATTGCCGTATCGATTGCCTCCATCATATATGGAGGTGCCATCGCCCTGGGGCAAAGCGATATCAAAAAAATCATCGCTTATTCCTCGGTGGGCCATATGGGCTTTGTCACTCTGGGAATTTTTCTGTTTAGCCTGCGGGGGCTTCAGGGAGCGTTGTTTCAGATGCTCAACCATGGGATCACCACCGGCGCGCTGTTTATGATGGTTGGGGCCATCTATGAGCGCAGTCACAGCCGCGAGGTCGCCGCCAACCAGGGGCTGGGAAAGTACATGCCGGCTTACATGGCCTTTTGGGGGCTTTTTGCCTTCAGCTCCTTTGCCTTTCCCGGCACCAACAGCTTCGTGGGAGAACTGCTGGTCTTTCTGGGAGCCTTTCAGGCCAAGATTGCCATCGGTCTGGCCATCGTCCCGGGCGCTTTGCTGGCTGCGACTTACATGCTGCGCCTGACTCAGAAGATGGCTTGGGGGAAAGTGGGCGGGGCGGCCACCTGGAAGGATCTCAACGGCAGAGAATGGGCCTACCTGATTCCGGCCGCTTTTTTAGTGATTTATATCGGTTTGGCCCCGCGGGTATTCTTTAATGTGATGAACCCATCGCTAAACCGCCTCGTAACGACCTTTCAGACCCAAAGCCGGCCAATTGCCGCCCTGTCCACACCCGGGACGGCTTCCAAGCCCATCACCATGGCAGCGGCACTTAACCAGGGTCAGGAGCGCTAATCATGGAATTTCGGTTCGATCTGCTCAGCATCGAAATGTTTCAATTGCTGATAGTGGCCCTGCTGTTTATTCAAAGCCTCAATCCGAAACTGCAACGGCCCAGAATTGAAAAGTGGCTGCCGATTACCGCCGGCATCGGTGTGGGCATAGCCCTGCTGAACTTCAATGTCCATGGGATGATGCTCTACGGCGCTTATCAAGTCGATAAATTGAGCCAGCTTTTCAAAATCCTGATCTCCATGGGATTTGCGCTGGCCGTGCTCAATGCCTCCCGACAGCCCAGCCTGGAAACCGAAAAACGCACCGATTACTTTCTGCTGATGGCTTTGTCGGCCTGGGGTCTGATGCTTCTGGCCTCCTCGGTGGAACTGATCACCATCTACCTGGCCATGGAACTTAGCTCCTACAGCCTTTACGCCCTGGTGTCGCTTCGCTACCAGGAGCGAAACGCGGCGGAAGCGGCGATCAAATATATCTTTTTCGGTGCGGCCGCCACGGCGTTGGCCCTCTATGGGTTTAGCTACATCCTGGCCACCCAGCATTCGAGCTACCTATCGGTGCTGGGAACCCGAGTATGGAGTTTTTCCGCCCAACCGCTGGCCATCGTTGGATTGACCCTTTTTCTGGGCGGCATGTTCTACAAACTTGCCTTGTTTCCCTTTCATTTCTGGGCACCTGACGTCTATCAGGGAACCAGCAACGAAACCGCGACCTACGTGGCCACCTTGCCCAAGCTGGGGGTACTCGTGGTCCTGATTCGTCTGGCGGCCCTGCACCCCGGAACGACCGTTCTCACCGTGATTGCGCTGCTGGCCGCCGCGTCCATGACCTATGGCAACCTGGCCGCACTGGTGCAAACCGACGTCAAGCGGATTCTGGGTTATTCGGCCGTGGCCCATGCCGGGTATCTGATGGTGGGACTGGTGGCTGGAACGATTTCGGGACTCGATGCCGCCATCTTTTACATGTTGGTATACATCGTGATGAACTTCGCCTGTTTCTGGGTCGTCTGCCGGGTGGCCGCCGACGGCCGGACCCTGGACCTCGTGGATCTCAACTCTCTGTACAAACGATCTCCGGTTATTGCGATCGTGCTTGCCGAGGGTGCTTTTTCCCTGGTG
>JBJKSK010000392.1:0-4297 GCA_046704125.1 Desulfobacterales bacterium
GCAGTATATGAAACGTCTTTCTGGACTTATCCAGTATTCCCAGTCATACGGGAAGTCCGCCACCATGCGATATCTTTCCTCACTTTCTCGAAGTGCTTTCTCTGCCTGCTTTTGTTGCGTCAAATCGTTGTGCGCGCCCAGCATCCGGATGGGTTCTCCGGCCTTGTCGCGGATGGCAATTCCCCGACAGCGTACCCATACCGTAGATCCATTTTTATGACGATACCGAACGGTTTGATCATAGGGGTGGTTCGGGTCTGCGCAGTGTTTACGGAAATTATCCAATGCCACCGGCAAATCTTGTGGAAAAATCAAATCCTGCCATTCAGAGGACAGATGTTTTTTTTCCTCGGGGTCATATCCGAGAATCGCCCAAAACCGAGGACTCATCCATTCGCTTTCAGGGTGCTCCAGATCCCAATACCAAATTCCGTCAAACAAGCCACTTTGGATGAATTCGAAAATGGATTTGTCTTCACGAATAAGCTGGTAAAGCTCTTTTTCCAAATAATGCTCCGCGCCCATGATGAGTTTCCTAAGTTAGATTTTCATTCAAACCACGGTCGAAAGTCCTTGCGCCGGTCATCGAGGCTTTTCGTCCCACGGATTCGTGGTTGGCCAACCTTTCCAGTCAGTTTTTTTACCTTCTTTCCCGTGGGGTCTGGACTGAACTTCCGGCGCCATCCAGCACCTCCCGCACCTTGGCGGCCAAGCCTTGGTTTGAAAAAGGTTTCTGGATGAAGTGGACACCTTCCTCCAGCACACCATGATGGGCTATGACGTTGTCCGTGTACCCGGACATGTACAGCTCCTTGATATCGGGCTGATTTTCAGCAATCTCCCCATACAGCTGCCTGCCGTTTAATCCGGGCATGACGACATCGGTCAATAACAGGTGTGCAACACCCGGATGCGATTTTATGGCACTGAGGGCTTCATCGCTGGTTTTGGCTAAAAGGACATGATATCCCAGCCGGGTCAGTACCGCCCGGGCCAGATCACGAACCTGGTCGTTGTCTTCCACCACCAAAATCGTCTCGGTGCAACTTGAAGATGCAGTCGCCTTTTTGCCCTGTTTTTCTTCCACACGGTCGCGGTCGGCAACGGGAAGATAGACTTTAAAGCTGGTTCCATGTCCGGGTTCGCTGTAGACCCAGATGTTGCCGCCGTGTTGTTTGACGATGCCATAGACCGTGGCCAATCCAAGCCCCGTGCCCCGCTCGCCTTTGGTGGAAAAAAACGGCTCGAATATGCTTTTCTGGGTCTCTTCATCCATACCATACCCCGTATCGCTGACGGCCAGCATGGCATACAACCCAGGCTTCACCCCAGAGTGGGTTGCCGCATAATTTTGGTCTAGCTCGACGGCCATCGATTCAATGGTCAACATCCCGCCATCGGGCATGGCATCGGCAGCGTTGACCGCCAGGTTCATGATCACCTGTTCCATCTGCCCGATATCGGCCCTGACGAGAGGAAGGTTGGGTGACAATGTCACCTCAATCCGGATGTCCTCCGTAATGGTGCGCCGCAGCAGCTTTTTAAAATCGTTGATGGTTTGGTTCAAGTCGATCGTCTTGAATTCCAAGGCTTGTTTGCGGCTGAAAGCCAGCAGCTGGCGAACGATATCCCGGGCACGGTAGCCCGCCTTGAGAATTTCGTTGACCGATTCACGGTGGTTGTCATCGGCACCCAAATCCTCCAGCAACAAATCACTGTAGCCCAGGATAGGAGAAAGCAGGTTGTTCAGATCATGGGCCACGCCACCCGCCAGGCGCCCTACCGACTCCAGCTTCTGGGCTTGGAGCAGCTGCTCGCGCATCTTGTCACGCTCGGCCTCGGTCTGTTTGCGCAGGGTAATGTCCTCGGTCAAGATGATAATTCCCCCCACGGCATTGTTGACATCATACCAGGGGCGGACTTCCCACTGAAGCCACTGGGTCGTTCCGTCCTTTCTGTCGAAACGGTCCTCATCGGCCCTGGAAACCAATCCGTCTATCCCCCGGCGGTGGGCTTCTTTCCAACGATCCGGGATTTCGGGAAAAATCTCGTAATGTGAACGACCGACAATGTTCTGCGCACCCAAATGGCGGTCCGTCATCCAGCGGCTGCTGACAGCCAGATACCGCATCTCTTTATCAAACATGGCGATGGCCGCCGGTGTGTGATGGATAAACAGGCGCAACTGTTCCTCGCTCTGTTTCAGGGCCAGCTCGGCTTGTTTATGGCTGGTGATATCGGTTAGCATTCCAAAAGAGCCCTGGAAATGGCCGCTGTCATCGAAAGTGGGCGTGGCAGAAAGCCGGGTCCATACAACGCCACCGCCTTTGCAGCGCAACCGACGTTCGTAGTTTTCGGTTATTCCCTTGCAGCGGGCTTCTATTTTGCGCAGATGATCGGAGACGTCCTCACCGAAAATAAAATCGGCCAACGGCCTTCCGATTATATCTTGAGCGGGATAGCCAAGCATTTCGGTTATTCTGGTATTGACAAACGTGGTCTTATGATCTGGGCCGAACGCCCAGATGCCCTCGCTGGCGGTGTCTACGATGCGACGGTATTTCTCCTCGCTTTCCCGAAGTCTTTCCTCTATCCGTTTTTTTACAATGATTTCCCACACAAAATCAGCCATATAAGAGGACTTATCCACATCTCTTTCTGTATAATCCGTGGGTTTGTTCCCAACCCCCAGAATGGCCACGATACGTTCTGCTCTCAGGACGGGCACCAGCAGTTCACGGATAACGGGAGCGTGTCCTTCCGGGAGACCCTTTTTGTGCGTCAATGCATTGTAATCGTTATGGATCACAGGCTTTCTGGCCTTGACACAATCTGCCCAGACGCCTCCTTGGTCCAATTCGTAATGCATGCCTTTTCCCTCTGCCTTGCAGAATTCGTTGGTGGTCTGCGTTGACCAGGCCTGAACTGAAAGGCTTTTCTGGTCATCCGTGACAAAATGGTAAAATCCGATGGGGCTTTGGGTCAAGGCGCCGACATCATCCAGCATTTTCTGGAGCAGTTCTCCGAGGGGGTGGGTGGCGGCGTATTCCAGCAATGTTAATCGGGCCAGAAACAGTTTTTCGGTTTCGCGCTGGCTGGTCTGATCCCTGAACACCAGCACCACCCCGAAAATCTGGCCGTTTCCGTCACGAATCGGAGCCCCCGAGTCTGCGATAGGCCTTCTTGTGCCGTCTTTGGCAATCAGCAAGGTGTGATTCGCAAGCCCGCACACTCTGTTTTCACGAATCACCCGGGTCACCGGGTCTTCGGTCTGTTTTCCCGTATCCTCATTGACGATGTGGAAAACCTCTTGCAGGGCTTTGCCGCGCGCTTCGGTTTCCGCCCATCCGGTAAGGGCCTCGGCCACGGGATTGAACAGCTCGACCACACCCTTGGCATCGGTGACGATGACGGCATCTCCAATGGATTTCAATGTGATGCGATGCCGTTCATTTGCCTGGCGAAGTGCTGCCTCGGAAACATACAGGGCTTGGAAATGGTTCTTTTTCTCCTTCTGCCAAAACATCAATCCAGCCGCCCCGATAATCGCCATTAACCCTGAAAGCAGCGCTAACAGGAGAAAAGATTGAAAACGCCATACCGCAAAGACTTCCGAGGCATCCTCCTTGGCTATCATGAACCACGGGGAGCCCGGTATTGGCAAGATGTCTGCCACCACCGGCACGCCCCGGTAGTCCACCCCCTCAACGACGCCTTTTTTACCCAAAACGGCCATAACGGCGGGTACATCGGTCCGGGTCAATGGAATACGCAGTTTGAGTGCGGCGTCTGGCCAGTACCGCAGGTCGTTTAGGAATAACACGGTGTTTCCATCGCCGCGGACCAAAAGCGTTTCGGCGGTCCTGTTGTGCGTGGGCCAGGATTGAATCAGAGGATAGAGAAACCTTGATGCGTCGGTCACCAGGATCAGCGCCCCGATGGGTTTTTGATTCTGTTGGTTGCCGGTAAAAAGCGGAGCGACCACGGATATATGGGGCTGCTGGACTTTCTTTTCGGTGTGCAGACGGACAAACAAGGGCTTGTGCTCGCGGACAGCAGCGGGAAGCACAGTCAGATAATCGTGATGGAAACCGATGTTCCCGCTTAGAGTCAGTAGCTGCTTGCCATGTGCGTCCACCAGAAGAATGTCGTCAAAATTCATCCGCCTGGCCAAAATACGCAGGTAATTGCGAAACGATTCGGCGTTATTTTCGCTTGGATCAGCCAAAAACTGCTCCACATTTTGAAGAACAAAGGTGTTCTCCATCAAAAAGGAGGCCTCGTCCAACTGGGTTTT
>JBJKSK010000393.1:0-3734 GCA_046704125.1 Desulfobacterales bacterium
CCTATTGCTTCCGACACCATCGCCATGTGATCCGGACAGCCCGGAAAACAGTGAAAGGCGTGAGTTTGTTCGGGTCCCGATGACGCTATGGGCCAAGGCCAGCTGCGTGGAGGGACTTGCGGCACTTCCAGCCGGTAAACCTGCTCTTTCCAAAGAGGCTTCCGGCCCCGACTCTTTACCTTTCGATTTGGCCGTCGGTGCCCTTGCCGACTGGCTTCTGGATATGGATGAGAAGCTGGATCGAATTCTTGAACTGCTCAAAGGCGGCGTTGCTGCGCCTGGCCTCTCGGTGGTGAAAACCATCGATCTGAGTGGTTCTGGTATGAGATTGATTTTGGATCGTCCCGTAAAAACAGGACAAATACTTAAAATAACGATGAAAATAGACGGGTTTCCTCTGGGGATCTTCAGGGCCTGCGGCAGGGTGACTCGAGTGGCGGGCTGTGGCGGCCAGACTCAAGGCCGTGCGGAGGTAGGGGTTCAATTTCTGGATTTGCCGGAATCTGACCGTGACCGATTGATTGCCTATTGCTTCCGACACCATCGCCATGTGATCCGGACAGCCCGGAAAACAGAATCCGGCGGTGGATCACGCGGAGCCGATTGAAAGGAAACTGTGCATGCCAAGCCCTATCGAAGCAGAGAGGCGAGAGAAGATTCGCGTCACGTTTCAGACGCAGGTGTTTATCCGGATCGGTAACCAGGAACTGAAAGTAAATGGAGATTCTCGGGATCTCAGCCTAAAAGGGGTTTATATCCGCACGCCGGAACGAATCGAACCCGGAACGCGGTGCCATGTTCAGGTGCTGTTGTCCGGAACCGCCAAAGGCCTGGTTCTGGAGATGGAGGGGCATGTGGTTCGTGAAGAGGAAAAAGGAATAGCGGTTTGCTTTGACGCCATGGATCTTGACAGCTATATTCACCTTAAAAATGTGGTTCGCTACAACAGCGAGGATCCGGATGCCATATAATATGGATGCCAATTTCATCGATCCGTTTGTCAACGCCACTGTCCATGTGCTGGGAACCATGGCGTTTATCAAACCCCAGGCGGGCACACCCTATTTAAAACAAGACAATGCCGCCAAGGGGGATGTCTCGGGGGTGGTCGGTTTCACCGGTGAGATCAACGGGACCATATCCGTCACCTTTGATGAGGGAAGTATTCTCAAGATTGTTTCCAACATGTTTGGCGAAGAGATGATGGCCTTAGACAACGAAATTGCCGATGCCGTCGGGGAGTTGACCAACATGATTTCCGGACAGGCTCGGCGCGAACTCGCAGAGAAGGGCCGGATATTCGAGGCGGCCACCCCTTCGGTGATTACGGGAAAGGCCCATACCATTATCCATATCACCAACGGCCCAAAGATGGCTATCCCGTTTTCCACCGAAAACGGGCATTTCACCATAGAAGTATGTCTGGAAAACTAGTTCCTGTCGAGGGTTCTGTCGGTCACTTGTCAGATACCGGGTTGTTTCGGCTGTTCAGGACAAGACATGGAGCCTCTGGTAATCGCAATTTTGTATAAGGAGGAGCAAGGCGAATGAATTTGGCCATGAAAATTTTAATCGTGGATGATTTCGCGACCATGAGACGCATTCTGAAAAACATATTGAAGCAAATCGGCTTTACCAACATTATCGAAGCCGATGACGGGGCAACTGCCGTCGAAGAGCTGAAAAAGACCAAGGTCGATTTGATTATTTCCGATTGGAACATGCCCAAAATGACAGGCATCGATTTGCTCAAGCATGTTCGCGCCAATGAGGAGTACAAAAATCTTCCGTTTCTCATGGTGACGGCCGAAGCTCAGAAACAAAACGTGATCGATGCGGTCCAGGCCGGAGTTTCCAACTACGTCGTAAAACCCTTTACCGCCGAAGCCATTTCGGAAAAGCTGCAAAAGATTTTCGGATGATTGACCAGCTACGCGAGGCCAACCTGCCGCCGATGATTTTAGAGGCCATGCAGGACAGCGGTTCGGAACCCCAGTTTCGCCCTCTGTGGGGGCAAAGCCCGGAGATGCAGGGCGTGCTGGATACGATGCGGAAAGTGGCGCCCACCAATTCCACGGTGTTGATTACCGGTGAAAGCGGTACCGGAAAGGAACTGATAGCTCGCGGTGTTCACGCCAATTCGCCCCGCCGGGATCGTTCCTGGGTGGTGATCAACTGTGGGGCCATTCCCGGGGAACTGCTGGAAAGCGAGCTGTTCGGCCATGAAAAAGGGGCCTTTACCGGGGCACATCGGACCCGCATCGGGCGGTTCGAACTGGCAGACGGAGGCACGATTTTCCTGGATGAGATCGGCGATATGAGTCCCAATCTTCAGGTCAAGCTGCTGCGCGTGCTTCAGGAACAGAGTTTTGAACGGGTGGGAAGCACTCATTCCATTCATGTCGATATCCGGGTCATTGCCGCCACCAACAAAGACCTCTCCGCTTCAATGAAAGAGGGGTTTTTCAGAGAAGATCTTTATCATCGGCTCAACGTGATTCCCATTCGGGTGCCTCCCCTGCGCCAGCGAAAAGAAGATATCGTTTTGCTGGCCAATTATTTTTTCAAGTGCCTGGCCCTGCGCCGCCGACAAGTGGAAAAGGTTCTTTCCCAAGAGGCCATCAGCGCGCTGACCAGCTATGATTGGCCGGGAAACATCCGGGAGCTGGAAAACCTCGTGGAACGTCTCAGTGTGCTTGTCGAGCATAAATGTATCGAGCTTACCGATTTGCCGCAACATATCCGGGGCCGGCAGCCCAAGGAGGCCCCTTGCCCTCCTATTGTCTTCCAGGATGGGATGGATTTCAACGAGGCTGTAGAACAGTATCAAAAGGCGCTGATTTGCCGTGCGTTGGAACAAAGCGGGTGGGTCAAGGCCAAGGCAGCCGAATTGCTGAAAATGAATCGCACCACTCTGGTGGAAAAGATCAAAAAATTAAACATTTCGCCTCACCAAGACCGGTAAGCGGGTCGCACGCTATCCAACTCGTCAAAACCTTGACGGATTTATCTTCAAGTTGTCTTCCCGACAGGGTTTTTAGGATCTGCCGTCTTTTGGAAGAGGCTGTTGCCCATTGTCGTTTATAGCACTGGCTGCTATTATGGCATTAAACTTGCCTGCTTTGCGTGAAACGAGACCCCCCGCACAGGGACTTTCGATCGGGTGCAACGGCAGACAAGGACGACGGCGAGTTCATGACCACTTTTTCCCATATGTCTTGGCGCAACTGCGGCTTTCTGTTGGTGATGGTATTTCTGGGAATACCGGTCGCCCAGGCGGCTTCTTCCCGGGCCGTTGTCGAGAAGGTCGTTTCCGCTACCGCTCCGAATCGCATCGAGATCCGGCTTTCCCGAAAGGTTGCCTTCCGGGTGATGCAGCTTTCTCGCCACCAGATTCTCATTGCCATGCAAAACGTCGAATTTTCCAAGGGGGCGCTTTCCCCGGCCGCCGTCCCGTGGTTGATGAAGCCCATTCAAAAGAAAACGTTGCCCCGTGACGTCATGGGACTCACAGTGATCACCCGAAGTCCGATTCGGGGGCTGGAGACGTCCTGGGTGCCCCAGGGCGCCACACTTCGGATCACCTTTACTGCCAGGCCTGGTGAAAAAAAGGTTCCGCCCACGGTGGGCAGGACATCTCGCGCGGGAAAAATGACGCCTGCACCCCCGGCGGCCGGGGGTGCAGGGATGGATGTTTTTCCGGATACCCCGGTTTTTGCTACCATTCCGGAGGT
>JBJKSK010000394.1:0-2710 GCA_046704125.1 Desulfobacterales bacterium
TTTCCCGCTACGGACCGGCCCACGTCCGGCGCTTTACAGACTGGCTGACTCTTTTCGGGCCGTAACAACAAAGCGGGGCACGCTAAAAAAACAGTGTGCCCCGCTTTGTTGAATTTCAAATCTGAGAGTGGTATATCGCCTACCACCCCCAGGTCAGGTAGTTGTGGATGGAGTCGGCCGCCTTGCGGCCGGCCCCCATGGCCAAGATCACCGTGGCGGCTCCGGTGACGATGTCACCTCCTGCCCAAACGCCTTTCTTGCTGGTCTTGCCGGTCTCGGGATCAGCCATGATATAGCCCCACTTGTTCAGCTTCATGTCCGGCGTGGACTGGGTCAGCAGCGGATTGGCCCCGGAACCCACGGCCACCACGCAAAGATCACAGGTGATCTCGAATTCCGAACCCTTGATGGCCACCGGCCGGCGCCGTCCCGAATCATCCGGCTCGCCCAACTCCATCTTGAGACACTCCATGCCGGTCAGCCGTCCCTTGTCATCGCCGATATAGCGGGTGGGATTGGTCAACAGCATCATCTCGATGCCCTCCTGCTCGGCGTGGTGGATCTCCGCGGCTCTGGCCGGCATCTCGGTACGGGAACGGCGATAGACGATCTTGACCGATTCGGCCCCCAGTCGCATGGCGGTACGCGCCGAGTCCATGGCCACGTTGCCCGCACCGAGCACCACCACATTTTTGCCCTGAGGAATCGGCGTGTCCACATCGGGATATTTGTAGGCCTTCATCAGATTGGCCCGGGTCAGGTACTCGTTGGCCGACAGGATCCCGATGAAATTTTCACCCGGGATATTCATAAAACGGGGAAGCCCGGCGCCCACCCCGACGTAACCGCCGTCATAGCCCTCTGCAAAGAGCTCGTCCAGCGATACGGTGCGCCCGACCACGGCGTTTACGACCACATTGACCCCGAGCCGTTCCAGGAAGTTGACCTCCTGGCCCACGATGGCCTTGGGGAGCCGAAACTCGGGAATCCCATAGACCAGCACGCCGCCTGCCTTGTGAAAGGCCTCATAAACACTGACCTCATGGCCCTTGACGATCAGGTCGCCGGCCACGGTCAGCCCGGAGGGACCCGATCCCACCACGGCCACCTTTTTTCCCGTCGGGGGCTGTTTGGGAGGAAGTTCGCCTTTGCCATGAGCCCGCTCGTAGTCGGCGGCAAACCGTTCCAGGTTGCCGATGGCCACCGGATCACCCTTTTTCCCGAGGATGCAGTTGCCCTCACACTGGATCTCCTGGGGGCAGACCCGGCCGCAAACAGCCGGCAGGCTGTTTTTCGACCAGAGATTCCGGATGGTACCGGTCATGTCCCCCTGGGTAATCAGATTGATGAAACCCGGAATGTCGACACCGACGGGGCAACCATCGACACAGCCCGGCTTCTTGCACTGAAGGCAACGGGACGCCTCGGTCATGGCTTGTTCCATGCTGTAGCCGGTGGGCACTTCAAGAAAATTTCGCTTTCTGACTTCGGGATCCTGTTCCGGCATCGCCTGCCGGGAAACCGCCTGCTTCTTTTCCGCCATAATATTTTCTCCTTGCGCCTGTGTGCGGGTCATCCGATCAAACGGCATCCCGGATAGTGCAGTAATCTTCGTAGCAACGCTTTTCCTCCTCGCAGTAAGCCTGCAGGCGGCGCATCAGCTCGTCATAATCCACCTGGTGGCCGTCGAATTCGGGACCATCCACGCAGGCAAACTGGGTCTTTCCCCCCACCGTGACCCGGCAGCCCCCGCACATGCCGGTACCGTCGACCATGATCGGGTTGAGGCTGACGATGGTCGGCACATTGAATTCCTTGGTCATCTTGGAAACAAACTTCATCATGGGAACCGGCCCGATAGCCACCACCAGTTTCTTGTCCCCCGGCTCCAGCACCTTTCGCAGCACGTCGGTAACAAACCCGTGGTGCCCGTAGGAGCCGTCATCCGTGCACACCCGCAGATCGTGGGAGGCGGCCTTCATCCGGTCTTCGAGAATCAGCAGGTCTTTGTTGCGCGCCCCGATGATACAGGTCACGTCATTGCCGATCTCCTTGAGGGCCCGCGTGTTGGGGTGCAGCACGGCCACGCCGGTGCCGCCGCCCACGCAAACCACCTTGCCGACCTTTTCCAGGTGGGTCGGCTTTCCCAGCGGCCCGATGACGTCCTGGAAGCCGTCGCCGACAGCCAACTCCTTGAACAGAGCCGTGGATTTCCCAACGACCATGTAGATGACAGTCACGGTCCCCTTTTCCGGATCCGTATCGGCCATGGTCAAGGGAATCCGCTCCCCGTCCTCGTTGGCCTTGAGAATCACGAATTGACCGGGCTTGGCCTTTTTGGCAATCAAGGGCGCCTGGAACTCATTGAGGATCACCGTTCCCCCTGCCATTTCTTCCCGCTTTACGATTTTAAACATAAAAAAACCTCCGGACTAAGCCATAGGATGTAAACGGCAAGGCTCTGCCTTGCCCATGAAATCGGTGAAAAAGATATAATAGAAAAAAGGCGATGGAAATGCAATGGACAAAACACCGGTTTTTTGAATTTCTCCCAGCCTGGTCGTCGCCGACACGATCCCGGTTCGATCCTGCCTTGAAATCGGCAGCCAAAGCCGGTATGGTCTCCGCCTAAAATCCAGGGTGGTTCCGCCGGCCACTCAAATGCCTAAGGCGGGCTATGCCCGCAAGGCTTTAGGCTGTAGGAAAAGAT
>JBJKSK010000395.1:0-6040 GCA_046704125.1 Desulfobacterales bacterium
TCCCAGTTCATAGCCCACCCCCAACGAGGGCGTTGAGACTTCGGCCACGACCCGATCACAGGCCAGCAGCCAGGTCATGTCCCGGTCATGGATGTACCGATCGTTTGGCCCGTCATCGCCTGAAGGCGTCAATCGGCGGTTTCCGACATGTTCGGTGAGCACCTTGCCGAAAGACCTCAGATAGGCGATCAGCGCCTCATATACGGCGGCGTCGTTCCGGCCGCCGCGAATCGAGCCGGCAAAATAGATCTGCATGCCTGCATCCTTTCTCACAACCTGCCAAAGGGCTGGTTCGAGATCTTTCAGAACATTTTCACCGGTTAAAGTCAAATGAAAGCCACGGGCTTTGCCGGTAAAAAAAATGAAAAATTTTTACAGTTGACGCAGAGCCCTGAGCCGGATATTAATGTTCGTATGCAAAGGATATGATCATGAACGAAGCGTCGCCTATTCCCGATTGTACCATATTCTTGCTGGCCAAGGCCTACCAGAAAGCCCACGGCCAGTTCAAGAAACGGCTTGCCCCATACGGCCTGACCAATATGCAGCACCTGATCCTCGAAGGCCTGTGGTACCGGCCCGGACAAACGGCTGCCGAGCTGGGAAAGATGCTGGTACTGGACAAGGCCACGCTTTCCGGAGTCATTGAGCGGCTGTCGGAAGCCGGTTGGATCGCCAGGCAACCCGACCCCGACGATCGGCGGATCCAGCGCCTGTATCCTTCGGAAAAGGCCGATGCGGTCAAGGCGGAATTGATCGCAGAGCGTATCCGGGCCAACGACGAATTGCTTTCCGGATTCAGTCTGCAGGAGCAGGTGCTGTTCAAGCGGCTTCTCAAGGACCTGATGTAAAAGCCGGTTCCCGGGGAGGCGGAGGAAAGTGCTTTAAAAGTTTGTATGCAAACAGGCCAGGCGGGCCGCTGGAGCCATGGGACGGCGCCGTGAGGGGCACCAGAAACCGAAGATAACGGAAACCATAAGGGGGAAGAGACGATGCTGCTGAATCCGAAGAAGGCATCCTTTGATCATCTGGATCCAAGGTCCCGGGAGATCATGGCCAAAACGATCGCGTTTTTTGAAACCAAGGGCAAGGAGCAGCTCAAACACGATGACCACGAGCGGGTCTGGTACGCCGATTTTCTGGATTTTGTAAAGGAAAATGAGATTTTTGCCACCCTGTTGACGCCATCGGCATACGCCTCCGGCAATGCCGACGCCCGGTGGGATACGTCCCGGAACTGTGCTTTCAACGAAATTCTGGGGTTTTACGGGCTTCCCTACTGGTACACGTGGCAGGTGACGATTCTGGGGCTGGGGCCTATCTGGATGAGCGCCAACGAGGCCATCAAAAAGAAAACAGCCCGCCTGCTCAAAGAGGGGGGCATCTTCGCTTTCGGGCTGTCGGAAAAGGCGCATGGGGCGGATCTCTACGCCTCGGAGATGATGCTCACTCCGCTGGGGCAGGGCCGGTACGTGGCCGACGGGGGCAAGTACTACATCGGAAACGCCAATGAGGCTGCCCTGGTCTCGACCTTCGGAAAAGACTCGGAAACCGGCGATTATGTCTTTTTTGCCGTGGAAAGCCGGCACCCCAATTTCGAACAATTGAAAAACGTCGTCAATTCCCAGAATTACGTGGCCGAATTCGCCTTAAACAGCTATCCGGTCACAGACGCCGAGATGCTTTCCACAGGCCGCGAAGCCTGGGATGCGGGCTTGAACACCGTCAATGTGGGAAAGTTCAACCTGGGCTGGGCCACCATCGGCATTTGCACGCACGCCTTTTTCGAGGCCATCACCCATGCGGCCCATCGAAACCTTTACGGCAGGTTTGTCACCGATTTTCCCCATATCCGGCAGCTGTTCGTGGAGGCCTACGCGCGGCTTTGCGCCATGAAGCTGTTTTCCTCAAGGGCCATCGACTACATGAGAAGCGCTTGCGCCGGCGACCGGCGCTACCTGCTGTTTAACCCCATAGTCAAAATGAAGGTCACCACCCAGGGCGAGCAGGTCATCGACCTGCTCTGGGACGTGATCGCCGCCAAGGGGTTTGAAAAAGACACCTACTTCGAGATGGCCGCCAGAGACATCCGGGCGCTGCCCAAACTGGAAGGCACCGTGCACGTGAACATGGCCCTGATCATCAAGTTTATGGCCAACTATTTCTTCAATCCCGGTGAGTTTCCAGAGATCCCCAGACGCCAGGACCCGGAAAACGACGATTTTCTCTTTGCGCAGGGGCCTACCAAAGGTCTGGGAAAGATTCGTTTCCACGACTACAACAAAACCTACCGCAGCCTCGATTTGCCAAACATAAGCGTGTTCAGGGATCAGATTGACGTGTTTAAGCAGTTTCTGCTCGAGGCCACGCCCGACGAGCACCAGGCCAAGGATATGGACTTTCTGCTGATTGTCGGGGAGCTGTTCACCCTGGTGGCCTATGGGCAGTTGATCATCGAAAACGCCGGAATCCAGGGCATCGATGGCGATTTGATGGATCAAATTTTTGATTTCATGGTGCGCGATTTTTCCCGGTACGCCCTGAGACTTTACAGCAAACCCAGCAGCACCGAGGCCCAGATGGCCCGATGCCTTGAAATGATTCGAAAACCGGTGCCGGATGCCGCGCGCTTTGACCGGGTATGGGAAAACCGGGTGTCGGTGCTAAGGGACGCCTACGAGATGAATCCCTGAACCGTATCGAAGGCGGGCAAGGCCTCGCAAGGCCGAAGGCTGTAGACTATAGGCTATCAGGCTGTAGGCTGTTAGACTGTAGACGTAAGGCAGTAGTGTTGAAGGTCGAATGGACGATATCCAACGGTCGCTGTTGAACCCGAGAAGCCGGGGGCAGTGAAGGATGAGGGCATGAGCAAGAAAGAAAAACCGGATAATCTGGTGCAGCTGTTCGAGACTTCGGTGGCATCCTATCCGAATCACCGGTTATTCGGTACCAAGGCATCGGATGGCGCCTTCCACTGGCTTACCTATCGGGAAGCGGGCCGCCGGGTCGATGCGTTGCGGGGGGCATTGGCAAGACTCGGTGTCGGAAAGGCGGATGCCGTGGGGGTGATCGCCAACAATTGCTCCGAGTGGGCACTGATCGCCTTTGCCACCTACGGCCGGGGCGCGCGTTTTGTGCCGATGTATGAAAAGGAGCTGCCCCAGATCTGGCGGCATATCATCAACGACAGCGGGGTAAAGGTGCTGCTGGTATCCAAGCCATCGATCATGGAAAAGGTCAAGCAGCAGCGCGACACGATGCCGGGTCTGGCGCATCTTTTTCTCATCGATGGCCAGGGGCCCGAAACCATGGCGGCTCTCGAGGCCGATGGCGCCGCCCATCCGGTGGCTTCCCGCAACCCGGCTCCGGAAGATGTGGCGGGGCTGATTTATACCTCCGGTACCACGGGAAACCCCAAGGGGGTGCTGCTGACCCACGGCAATTTTACGAGCAATGCCCAAAGCGGCACGCGGATTTTTCCCGAGCTTACCGATACGAGCCGGAGCCTTTCGATTTTGCCCTGGGCTCACTCCTACGGCCAGACCGCCGAACTTTACGGCTTCATCCTTCGCGGGGGATCCATCGGGTTCATGGAATCCGTGGAGACGCTTTCCGCCGACCTGGTCGCCGTGCAGCCCACCTTTCTCATTGCCGTACCCCGGGTTTTCAACAAGATATACGATACCCTGACCTCCAAGATGGCCGAGACCGGCGGGGTGGCCAAAAAACTTTTCGATATGGGGATGGCCAGCGCGCGCCGTCGGCGGGAAAACCCGGAAACCGGAGGCGGGTGGGCCAACCGTATCAAACTGGCTATCGCCGATGCCCTGGTGTTTAAAAAGATCCGTGCCCGTTTTGGCGGACGGCTGCAGGGGGCGCTGGTGGCAAGCGCTACGATGAATGTGGAGGTGGCCCATTTCTTTTCCGATATCGGCATTCCCGTATTTGACTGCTACGGGCTTACGGAAACCTCTCCGGCGGTGACCATGAACTGTCCGGCGGCTCACCGCCCGGGAAGCGTGGGCCGGCCTATCGATGGGGTGCGGCTGGTCATCGATGCCTCGGTGGTGGAACCCGGAGCCGGCGACGGAGAGATTGTGGTGTACGGGCCAAATGTCATGGCCGGCTACCATAATGATCCGGCGGCTACCGCCGCCGTGATGACGCCTGACGGCGGGTTTCGCACCGGTGATCGGGGCTGGATAGACGATGACGGGTATCTGTTTATCACCGGAAGGATCAAGGAACAGTACAAGCTGGAAAACGGAAAATACGTCTTTCCAGCGGCCCTGGAAGAAGAAATCCGGTTGTTGCCCTGGGTGGAAAACGCCATGGTCTACGGTGACGGCCGGGCCTTTAATGTCTGTCTGGTCATCCCGGATATGGACGCGGTGGCCCGCTGGGGAAAAACCCGGGGCCTGGCCGAGGATGCAACCCGGCTGGTGTTGCGAAAAGACGTGCAGGACATGATTTCCGCCGACATCACCGGATTTCTCAAGGGCAAGTTTGGCGGCTACGAAATTCCCAAGCAATTTGTATTTGTTCAGGAAAATTTTTCCCTTGAAAGCGGGACGCTCACCCAGACCATGAAGGTCAAGCGAAAGGCCGTGGTGTCCCGCTACCAAGAGCACATCGACGCGGCTTACCGCAAATAGCGCCCGCCGGGCGGAAAGGCATGGCATGGCAGACCCGTTGTTTGAGCCGATTCGAATCAACACCCTGGAGATCAAAAACCGCATCTACATGCCGGCCATGCACTTGGCCATGGCCGTGGATTATGCCGTGACCGATCCAATGGTTGATTTTTATGCCGAGCGGGCCGCCGGAGGCGCCGGTATCATCAGCGTGGGCTATGCCACCGTCGACGAGTTGTCCGGAAACACCCAAAATATCGGGGCCCATGACGACGCCTTTATCCCGGGGCTGTCCCGGCTGGCCTCCACCATCCGGGAAAACGGCGCACGGGCCGCGGTTCAGCTCAATCACGCCGGGCGGTACAATCATTCGTTTTTTACCGGGGGGCGCCAGCCCGTGGCGCCGTCGGCCGTCGCGTCGAAAATGACGCGCGAGACGCCAAAAGCCCTTGGCCTGGAGGAGATCCAGACGATCATTGCCCGTTTTGGCCAGGCCGCCTACCGGGTCAAGGCGGCCGGTTTCGATGCCGTCGAGCTGCTGGCGGCAACGGGGTATCTGATAAGCGAGTTTCTCTCGCCGGTGACCAATTTCCGGGAGGATGCCTATGGCGGCAGCCTGGAAAACCGGATGCGTTTCGGGCTGGAGGTCGTTGCGGCCATGCGCCGGGCCGTGGGGGCCGGCTTTCCGGTGATCGTGCGGATCAACGGCAACGATTTCATGAAAGGCGGCCAGGGGCGGAAGGAACTTCAGGCCTGGGCCCGGGCGTTGGTTCAAGATGGCGCCGTGGATGCGCTGTGCGTCAACGTCGGCTGGCATGAAGCCAGGGTGCCTCAGATCATCTCGTCTGTTCCCCGCGGGGTGTTTGCCTACCTGGCCCGGGGCATCAAAGAACAGGTGGATGTGCCGGTGATTGCCAGCCACCGGATCAACGACCCGGACCTGGCCCGGGAGTTGATCTTGGATGGCATGTGCGACATGGTGGCCATGGGCCGAAGCCTCATTGCCGATCCGCAATTGCCTGAAAAAGCGCGGAGCGGGCGCCAATCGCAGATCCTGCATTGCATCGCCTGCGCCCAGGGCTGTTTTGACAACCTGTTTAAACTCAAGAGTGTCGAGTGCCTATGCAATCCCAGGGCCGGCCACGAACGGGAAACAACCTTGCAGATGGCAGACAGTCCGAAACAGGTGATGGTCGTGGGCGGTGGCCCGGCCGGGATGAGCGCCGCCGTGGCCGCGGCCAGGCGGGGGCATCATGTCACGCTTTGCGAGAAGTCGGACCGGCTCGGCGGGCAGTTGCACATGGCCGCGGCCCCCCCGGGCCGCCGGGAGTTTGCTCAACTGGCCGACGACCTGGCCCGGCAGGTGGGCATCGGAAATGTTTCCGTTCGGCTAAACACCGTTGTGG
>JBJKSK010000396.1:0-5918 GCA_046704125.1 Desulfobacterales bacterium
CTGCATGCCCAGACAGATCCCGAAAAAGGGAACCTCGTGCTCCCGGGCATATCGGGCCGCGCAGATTTTTCCAGCTATGCCCCGAGGACCAAAGCCGCCGGGCACAAGGATTCCGTCGACGTTTTCCAGGGCGGCCGTGCAGCCTTTTTCATCAATCTGCTCGGAATCCATGTAAATCAGTTCCACAGCCGTATCGTTGGGGATTCCACCGTGGCACAAGGCCTCGTTGAGGCTTTTATAGGACTCGGTTAGATCCACATATTTTCCGACGATAGCAATTTTCACATGGTGGCTTGGAGACTGAATTCGGGAAACCAGGGTTTCCCATCCTTCCAACCGCGGCGCCCGGGTCCAGATGTGGAGCAGTTCCACGATCTTGTTGTCAAGCCCCTCCCGGTGAAAATTCAACGGCACCTCGTAGATGCACTTGACATCCTTGGCGGTGATCACCGCATCGACCCCTACGTTGCAAAACAGAG
The DNA here is from genome assembly GCA_046704125.1 of Desulfobacterales bacterium. Classification (GTDB taxonomy): domain Bacteria; phylum Desulfobacterota; class Desulfobacteria; order Desulfobacterales; family JBJKSK01; genus JBJKSK01. The sequence goes on from JBJKSK010000396.1 coordinate 480, forward strand.
CAATCTTTGCCTTGATCTCCTTGGAAAGCCTCTGATCGGTTCGGCACAACAAGATGTCCGGCTGAATGCCGATGGAGCGCAGCTCCTTGACGCTGTGCTGGGTGGGCTTGGTCTTGACCTCGCCGGCCGTGGCGATATAGGGCACCAGGGTCAAATGGATGTAGATCACGTTTTCTTTTCCCGCATCGGTGCGAAACTGGCGGATCGCCTCGAGAAACGGCAGGCTTTCAATATCGCCGATGGTGCCCCCGATTTCCACGATGACAATGTCCACACCGTCTGCCGCCAGCCGTATGCAGCGTTTGATCTCGTCGGTGATATGAGGAATGACCTGGACGGTGCCACCCAGATAATCGCCGCGGCGCTCCTTGCTGATCACCGAGTGGTAGATGCGACCCGTGGTAAAGTTATTGTCCCGGCCGAGTTTGGCCGTTGTGAATCGCTCGTAGTGGCCCAGATCCAAATCGGTTTCGGCCCCGTCGTCGGTGACAAAAACCTCGCCGTGCTGAAAGGGGTTCATGGTTCCTGGATCCACGTTGATGTATGGATCCAGCTTCTGGATGGTGACCCTTAAGCCGCGGCTTTCCAGCAGCGCACCGATGGCCGCCGAGGCCAGGCCCTTGCCCAAAGAGGACAGGACCCCGCCGGTGACAAATATAAATTTCGTATTAAAAGACATAATCTCCTCGGTTGCAGAACACCGCTTTTCCCGCGGGATCAACGATGTCTGAGAATGAAATACGGCTAGGCCCCGGGGGTTACCGGGCGATGAAAATATGATCGGAAAAGCTGGCCCCGGCTCCCAGTTCTTGTTCGATGCGTATGAGCTGATTGTACTTGGCCAGCCGGTCGGAGCGTGACAGCGAACCGGCTTTTATCTGGCCACCGTTTGTGCCCACCACCAAATCGGCGATAAAACTGTCTTCGGTCTCCCCGCTGCGATGGGAAATGACCGTCATGTAACCGGCGGCCTTGGCCATCGCGATGGTCTCCAGGGTTTCGGTGACTGTTCCGATCTGGTTGAGCTTGATTAAGATCGCATTGGCGATGCCGTCTTCGATGCCCCGGGCAAAAATACCCGGGTTGGTGACAAAGACATCATCGCCTACGATTTGCACCGCAGCCCCCAGCCGCTGGGTCATCGGCTCCCAGTTGTCCCAGTCCTGCTCGGCGAGCCCGTCTTCGATGGAAACGATGGGGTACCGGTCGATGAGCTGTTCGTAATAATCGATCATGGCCCCTGCAGACAATGCGTTGCCATCTGAGGCCAGGTTATAGACCCCGTCCTGGTAAAACTCGCTGGCGGCCACATCCAGGGCCAGCCCGATATCTTTTCCCGGCTCGTAGCCGGCGGCCTCGATGGCCTCCAGGATGTTTTGAATGGCCGCCTCGTTGTTTTCCAGATCCGGCGCAAAGCCCCCCTCGTCGCCCACGGCGGTGCTTTTGCCCTGTTTTTTAAAAATACCTTTCAGGGCGTGAAAGGTTTCTGCTCCCATCTGAAGGGCCTGAGCCAGACTTTTGGCACCCACGGGAACGATCATAAACTCTTGGATGTCTAAATTGTTGGCGGCGTGCGCCCCGCCGTTGACGATATTCATCATGGGAACCGGCAGCGCACTGGCACGAATGCCTCCCAAATAGCGATACAGCGGCAGATTGTAAGCCAGGGCGGCGGCGCGTGCCGCAGCCATGGAAACCCCCAGAATGGCGTTTGCCCCCAGTTTGGACTTGTTCTCGGTGCCGTCTAAGTCAATCATCCGGCGGTCCAAGGCCGCCTGGTCGGCGGCATCCATGCCAGCGACCTTGGGGCCGATGATCGTCTGGACATGACTTACCGCCGTGGCCACTCCCTTGCCGTCATATCGCTTGTCTGCGGTGTCACGCAACTCGAGGGCTTCCCGTTTTCCCGTGGACGCCCCTGATGGCACGGCGGCTCGCCCCACGGCTCCGCAGGCCAGTGCCACGTCGACTTCCACGGTGGGATTTCCCCGCGAATCGAAAATTTCTCTTGCCTTTAGATCGATAATTTCGGTCATGGTTTCTCTCCATTTTGGACAGGGGGCATGGCCCACCAGGGGCTTACCGGTGACAGATTCAAAAAAACGAAGCACCGTTTATCGAATGATACAAAAAATCACCTCGATATCCTCGTGAAAATTTTTTTCTTTTTATATCGGGTAGTTCAGGAATTTTCGGAGCTTTTCCAGCACAACTCACCACCTTCTGTTACCCCGCCTGAAGGGGGATGTCAACCACCGGCTCGGCGCATTTGAAGCGTTGAAAAAAAAAACGCCTTCGAGTAAATAGAAGTGTATTCTATAGCAGGGCAACAGCGCCGGGTGACCGGCCACAGGTTGCCGTGCCCGGCACACCCGGTGACCGGGCGAATCGCCGCCTGGAATTCGGTATTAAAGCCGGGTGTCACCCATACGAAAAGGGCGTGTCATGGACCCTCTGGATTTTTACAACGAAGCCCATCTGTTTGTCGCCGCCGTAAGGATATTGACTCACCAGAGCATGGTGCCGCCATCGGTGGAATCGGTCTGCCAGTGCCTTTCCTTTTCCCTGGAGCAGGGCCAGATGATCGCCAACCGGCTGGAAGCCATGGGAATCATCGACTCGGTCACCGGTGCTTACGGGGTCAAGCTGTACATCCAGAACCATCTTGCACTGGAAGAAATTCCCAAAATCCTGCGCAAAAGCTCCATGGAAGAAGAAGTGCAGCGATTTCAAGCCGAGCGGAAGGACTTTTCCAAAAAAGTCGAATCCCTCAAGGTCCGGGAAACCGAGAAAAAGAAAAATCTCTTTGCTCAGCTTGAAAAACAGCTCAAAAACGGCGTGAAAAAAAACAAGCCCGAAACCCATCAGGACCTCTCATGATCCGCAGGCGGTTTACCTGAGCAGAAACATCCGGATTCTTTCCACCACGTAGCTTTGCTGAGCCTCGCTGAGTTCCGGATAGATGGGCAAGGCCAGCGTCTGCTCGGCGGCCGCCTCGGATTCGGGGAAATCTCCAAGCTGGTAGCCAAGACCCGAAAAACAGGACTGAAGGTGCAACGGCACCGGATAGTAGACCTCACTGCCCACCCCGGCCTCTGCCAGGTACTGCCGAAGGGCATCACGCATCGGCCCCACCCGGATGACAAACTGATTGTAGATGTGCCGGGATTCCCGCTCGACAGGCAAACCGACCATGGACAAAAGCCCCGCGTCATCAAACAGGGTGCGATACCGTTTCGCGTTTTGCCGTCTCGCCTCGGTCCAGGCGTCCAGGTAGGCCAGCTTGACATGGACCACGGCCGCCTGGAGGGCATCGAGCCTGAAATTTCCGCCAATGAGGCTGTGATAGTATTTGGGATGCGAGCCGTGGACCCGAAGTACCCGCAGTGTTTCAATGGCCCATTGGCTGCCGGTGGTCACCAGCCCGCCGTCTCCGAAGGCGCCCAGATTCTTGGAGGGGAAAAAGGAAAAACAACCGAAATCCCCCATGGACCCGGCCCGACGGCCTCGGTATTCGGCGCCGATGGCCTGGGCCGCATCCTCGATCACCGTCCACCGGTGCTTGGCGGCAATGGCCAGAAGCGGGTCCATATCGGCGCACTGGCCAAAAATGTGCACCGGAATCATGGCCTTGACGCGGGTTTGCGCCTCGGGGGCCAGTTTTTCAATGCACTTCTCGAGCTTTTCCGGAGACAGGTTGTAGGTCTGCGGGTCGATATCCACAAACAGAGGCCGGGCTCCGAGCCTGGCAATAGAGCCGGCCGTGGCAAAAAAGGTATAGGGCGTGGTGATCACCGTGTCCCCGGCACCGACGCCGGCGGCCATCAGGCTGATGAGCAGCGCGTCGGTGCCCGAGGAAACACCCACAGCGTGCGGCACCCGGCAATAGGTGGCGCAGTCGGCTTCAAGCCGCTCCACGTGGGGGCCGAGGATAAAATGCTGGCTTTCGAAAATCTCGTCCACCACAGGCCGGATCTGGTCCCGGATCGTGGCATATTGCGCTTTGAGGTCCAGCAGAGGAACATGCATGTTGTTTTCCTTATCTGAAAAGGGCGACGATTACCACCGCCTGGCGGCAAGAGGCCCCTTGTCGTTGGGTTCAAGGTTTCATCCCGGGAAACACAACCTTCCCGGACGTCTATTTTTTTCGGAACCCGTTTCGTCGCGATGGGCTCCGTCCGTTGGCGGTGATCACCGCCGGTGCGCAAACCGTTTCCACCACGCTGTAGCCCAAGGCCGCGTTGACGTCCCGGGTCAGCGCCCCGCCGGGCTTGAGGCCAAAGGTCTCGGGAAGCCCTATGATGGTCTCGCTTTGCTGCGGCACCCGCAGGTGAATCGCGGCCCGGCAGGGGCCTGGATGCCGAGAAAGGATCTGTGCCAGCTGAATCAGGGTGTCGCGATCGGTACGGGAGACGTCCAGATTCAAACGGATTTTGGCCGTCCAGGTCGCCTCGGCCTGATTCATGGCCACCACCGTGTCGGCCAGAATCTTGATGCCGTTTTCCTCTTTTTCCAACTGCCCCTGAACCAAAACGGGGGCATCAACGACCAGAAGCGGCACGATCTCATTGTAAACATTCGAAAAAATAGTCACTTCCACCTGGCCATGGCGGTCCTCGATGGTGACAAAAGCCATGGCATCCCCGCGTTTGGTCTGGATCACCTTGACCGCGCGCACCAACCCGCCGATGCGCACCGCGCTGGCATGATCCAGTTCCTTTAAGGTAAGCGCATCGGCGTTGGTGAATTTGTCCAGCACCGATTCCCAGCATTGCAGGGGATGGCCGGTGATGTAAAAACCCAGAGTTTCTTTCTCCATGGCCAAAAGCGTGGCCTCGTCAAACTCGGGGATATCGGGGAGCGGCGGCCGGTTGATCACCGCGTTGCGGCTTTCGCCCATGTCAAAAAGCCCCAGTTGCGGGTCATCGCGCTCGCGCTGCACCCGCTGACCGAAGTCAAGGGCCTCTTCCAGCGCCTCGAGCATCTGGGAGCGCCGAGCCCCGGTGGAATCGAAGGCACCGCATTTGATCAGGCTTTCCAGCACCCGCTTGTTTACCTTGCGCAGATCGACCCGCTCGCAGCATTCAAACAGCGAAGCAAATGGGGTATCCCCCCGGGCGTCGATGATGGCCTCGATGGCGCCTTCGCCCACGTTTTTGACCGCGACCAACCCGAAACGGATCTTTGCCTCCGAGACGGTAAAGGCCTTGTCGCTGTCGTTGATGTCGGGTGGCAGCACGGAGATGTCGTGGCTGCGGCACTCGGCGATGAACTTGACCACGGCCTCGATGGAGTGCATCTCGCTGGTGAGCAAGGCGGCCATGAACTCCACGGGATAATGCGCCTTGAGATAAGCCGTCTGAAAGGCGATTAGGGCATAGGCGGCACTGTGGGACTTGTTAAATCCATAGCCGCCGAATTTTTCCATCAGATCGAAGA
>JBJKSK010000397.1:0-8836 GCA_046704125.1 Desulfobacterales bacterium
TCATGAGGAGGAGAAGATGAAGAAATCACTGTTATGGATCGCAGGCATCGGATTGGCCATTGTCTTATCCACCGGTTCTCCTGCCAGTGCCGCCAAGCCCATCAAAGTGGGGATCGTGGACTGTTACACCGGACCGGCAAGCACCTACACCAACGATGTCCGGGACGCCTTCAAGCTGGCCGTGGACAAGATCAATGCCCACGGCGGGGTGCTGGGCCACAAGATCATTTTTACCACCCGCGACAGCAAGTTTCAGGTCGGCCTGGGGCTCAACGAGGCCAGAGAACTGATCATGCGCGAAAACGTCGACATTCTCATGGGGACCATCAACTCGAGTCTGGCGCTGGCCATCTCGGATCTGGCCAAAAAATATAAGATCCCCTTTTTCGTCACATTTGCCAAAAGCGCCAAGATCACCGGTGAAAATGGCAACCGCTACGTCTTCGGGATGAACGAAAACACCGCCATGGCCGGCAAGGCCGCCGCCATCGTTTTGGCCAAAAAACCCTACATGAAATACTGGATTGCCGGCGATGATTACGAATACGGCCACGCCATCGCCGACGCCGTCTGGAAAAACCTGAAAAGACTCAAACCCGGCGTCGTGCTGCTGGGGCAATCCTGGTGGAAGGTGGGCGAGCCGGACTTTACCCCTTACATCACCTCCATTCTGGAGGCCAAACCCGATGCGGCGATCATAGCCACCGGCGGCCGGGACTGCGTGCCCTTTCTCAAGGCGGCCCAGGCCACGGGGTTTAACACCAAAGTGCCGTTTTATATGCACACCGCCACGGAGCTTTCCACCCTGGCGCCTTTGGGACTACACGCCCCCCAGGGGGTGATGGGAACCGCCAATTACTTTTACTACTATCCGGAAACCAAGGCGAACAAACGATTTGTCGCGCAATTCAAGGCCGCCTACGGCCGCAACCCGGGCGTGGGGGCGCTTTACGGCTACATCACCGCCCACTTCATCGCCAAGGGTTATGAGAAGGCCGGTGCGATTAATACGCAAAAGCTCATCAAGGCCCTGGCCAACATGACCATCAACTCGCCGGTGGGCCCGCTGACCCTTCGAGGCTACGACCACCAGGTGATGTTTCCCATGTTTTGGGGCGTGACCCAAAAAGTCGCCGGCCATCACCACCTTATGGCTACGGACATCCTCACCATCCCGGGCCGCGAGATCATGCCCAGCATCGCGGAAATCAAGGCGGAAAGAGCAAAATAGACGCCAGCGCCGTGCCCGCGGCGGTCTGTTTTCGGCCAAATCGTCGCGGGCGCTGCGGCAAACCTTTTCCCGGAGCCCTTTTCATTCGGAGCAAAGCGGCATGACACTGCCATCCAACATCACCCTGGCGGCCATCGGCGCGCAGACACTGGTGGGCCTGAGCCGCACCACGATTCTTTTTATCGTCTCATCGGGGCTTAGCCTCGTGCTGGGAGTACTGCGCATCCCCAACATCGCCCATGGCTCCCTTTACATGATCGGGGCCTTTTTCACCTACACCGTGGCGGTTGGAATCGGCGGAACGATAGGGTTTTGGGCGGCGCTGCTGGCGGCCCCCGTGCTTGTGGCCCTGCTAAGCCTGGCCGTGGAGCGGGGGATTTTCCGCCGGCTGTATCATCGGGATCACCTGATGATGCTGCTGTTTACCTTCGCCCTGATGCTGGTCTTAAACGATCTGGTCAAGATGGTCTGGGGTTCCAATTACCGCAGCCTCATGCCGCCGATGTTTTTACGCGGTTCCTTCACCCTGTTCAAGCTGCCCTTTCCCCGCTACAGCCTCTTTCTGCTGGCGATCGGCCCCCTCGTCGCCCTCCGGCTGTGGTTTCTGACCAACAAGACCCGCATCGGGAAAATCGCCCGGGCCGCAGCCGTTGACCGGGAGATGGTCGGTGCGACGGGAATCAATGTCAGCCAGGTGTTTGCCGCGGTCTTTGTCATTGGCTGTTTTCTGGCCGGGTTGGGCGGTGCGCTGGTGGCTCCGACCCAGAACATCACCCAGGGCATGGATCATTCCATCATCATCGAGGCCTTTCTCATCGTTATCGTCGGCGGGCTGGGAAACATCTGGGGTGCGCTTCTCGGGGCGATGATCTTCGGATTGACCAACGCCCTCGGGGTCTTGCTGTGGCCCCAGTTTTCGATCGTTTTTCCCTACGCGGCGGTGGTCACGATCTTAACCCTGCGGCCAAAAGGCCTGCTCAAATCCACCTGGTAATTTTCCCACATGCCCCATACCTCGGTAAAGCGTACAATGATTGTTTTGGCAGCGGCCCTGGGCGTGACGCTTTTTGCCGCGCCGTTTTTTCTTTCCCGGTTCTACGTCTACCTGCTGTCGCTGATCCTGCTAAACGGATTGCTGGCCACCAGCCTCAACATGGTGCTGGGCTACGGCGGGATGTACCAGTTTCACCATGCGGTTTTTTTCGGAATCGGAGCCTACACCGTAGCTCTGGTGATCACCAAGACCGGGCTGCCGGCCTGGCTCGGCTTTGTGGCCGCCCCCGTGGTCGCCGCACTGTTTAGCCTGGTCATTGGCATCATCTGCATCCGGCTGACCAAACTTTACTTCGGGATGCTGCAGATTTCGCTCGGGTCCCTGGTCTGGGCCATCGTCTACCGCTGGTATTCCTTTACGGGAGGCGATGACGGCATCCATGGCGTGGCCATGCCGGCGGCCATCGGCTCCACTCGGGGCGCCTACTGGTTCACCCTGATTTTGACGTGCGCCTCCCTCATCGTCATTTACAAAATCCTGCACTCTCCCTTCGGCAAGGCGTTTGAAGCCATCCGGGACAACCCCGAGCGGGGCGAGGCCATCGGCATCGATATCCGGCGCCACCAGCTGGCCGGCCTGGTCCTGGCCGGTTTTTTTGCCGGGGTGGCCGGGGTGCTGTTCGTCGTAGTGGAAGGCTCGGTCTTTCCGGACTTGTTGTTCTGGACCCTGTCGCTTGAAATTCTGGTCATGTGCCTGCTCGGGGGCTGGTTCACCTTTTTCGGTCCGATGCTGGGGGCGGCCATCATCGTGGTGCTGCGCACCTTCGTGGGCATCTATACCGATTATTGGACCCTGGTGCTGGGTATCGTCTTGATGGTGACAATCCTCATGCTGCCCCAGGGGGTGTTGGGCTGGTTCATGGAAAAACTTTCCGGCGAAGATCCCCCGGCCCCCAAGGAGGTTAAACCGTGCTGAGCATCCAGGGGCTTGAAAAATCCTTTGACGGCTTCATGGCCGTGGCCGGGGCCTGCCTCGAGGTGAAAACCGGCGAGATCGTGGCCGTCATCGGCCCCAACGGCGCCGGCAAAACCACGCTGTTTCACCTGATCACCGGACAACTGGCGCCGGATCGGGGAACCATCTCCTTTAAGGGGAAAAATATAGCCGGGCTTACCCCCTTCAAAATCTGCCGCAAGGGCATCAGCCGATCCTACCAGGTGGTCAACATCTTTAACCGCCTGACGGTATTTGAAAACGTCCAGGTGGCCGTGCTGGCCAGGCAGAAAAAGACCTTCGAGCTGTTTTCTCCGGTAAAGCGCATGGCGGTGCGCGAAACCGAAGAAATTCTTTCCAGCGTGGGCCTGGCCGACAAGCTCCGGCGCATCAGCGGATCCCTTTCCCACGGAGACCAGAAGGTGCTGGAAATCGCCGTGGCTCTGGGAAACCGTCCCGAGCTTTTGATCCTCGATGAGCCCACCGCCGGGATGTCGCCTGAAGAGACCGAGACCACCCTTGACCTGATGCGGCACCTTTCCACGGATTTGGGGCTTACCCTGCTGTTTTGCGAACACGACATCGAAATGGTCTTTTCTTTTGCCCATCGCATCATGGTCATGCAGCAGGGTGCCACGCTGATCCAGGACACGCCCGGGGTGGTCAAATGCGACGCCCGCGTGCAGGCGGCCTATCTGGGAGGGCCAAAGACATGTTGAGCGTAAAGGCCATCGATACTTATTATGGCCTGAGCCATATTCTGTTTGCCGTTTCCCTTGAGGTCCAGCCGGGCGAAATCGTGTGCCTGCTGGGACGAAACGGGGCTGGCAAAAGCACCACCATGAAAAGCATCATGGGCCTCACGGCGCCAAAAACCGGCGTGATCTCCTTTGAGGGAAAACTCATCACCGGGCTGGAGCCATTTGAGATCGCGCGCTCCGGCATCGCCTATGTCCCCGACGACCGCCGGGTCTTTGCCGACCTGACCGTAGGGGAAAACCTCGAAATCGTTTACCGCCCCGGCAAAGATAAAGAGAGCTGGACAAAAGAGCGGGTCTACGCGTTTTTCCCCCCCCTTGGACTCATCGATGCCCGCAAGGCCGGCTTTTTAAGCGGCGGCGAGCAACAGATGCTAACCATCGGACGCGCCCTGATGACCAACCCGAAGCTGATGCTGCTCGACGAACCCACCGAGGGACTGGCCCCACTGATCGTGGAGATGCTCACCGATCAGATCCGGCACCTGAAGCAGGCCGGGCTGACGGTGCTTTTGGCCGAACAAAACCAGAAGGTGGCCCTGGAGTTAAGCGACCGGGCCTATGTCATCGACAACGGGGTGATTCGCTATCACGGAAGCATTTCGCAGCTGCGTGAAAACGAGGCGATCCGAAAAAAATACCTGATGGTGTAGCCGCGCCGGACTTTTTTTCCGGCTTCAGATATCCTTGGAGATGATATCGTAAAGCCGCTGTTCCTCATCGGAAAGCGGCTGTTTGAGCCGATACGTCTTGTGGAGAAAGTAATGGAAAAAATCGTGCCGGAGGCTGTCTCTTCCGGCGGTGACAAACCACCGGTTTTTTCCCCAGTTGATGATGGAGTGATCCTCTCTTCCCGGTAGAAACAATCCTGCCAGGATTTCTTTCCGATCCACCACCAGATCGAAGGAGCGGCCTCCCAGGGTGGATTCAAGCGTTTCGTGATCCGGATGTTCCACCTGAATGGAAAAGTTTTTAAGGATGGGCTGCATGGAGATGTATTTTACCGCGACACCCCGGATTTCGGCTTCCTTCAGGCATGGGTTCAGGACTTGACCTTCAGCGGGAAACAGCCGAACATAGATCTCCTGGCTGGCGGTATCAACCATTTCCTGGGCCTTGGCCATGACATGGGTGTAGCCGCGAAGCGTCCAGATAAAATCGTCTGTGGTGGAATTTCCCGCTTCTTCCAGGATCCCTTCCAGAATCGCCAGGTCCGCCTCGTGGGACCTGCGCAGCCGGCGGATCATCTCCTCGGGAGGCAGGGGGCTGTACATGCCCTCGCTGGATTCGGCGACAAAGCCCTTCTGATTAAGTGTCCTGAGTACATCGTAAATGCGCGCCCTGGGAATTCCGGAAAACCGGCTCAACTGGGAACCGTTGACCGGATGGTTTTTGAGCAACGTCAGGTAGGCGGTAATGGCATAATCGGATAACCCGATATTTAGATTGTAGGCGGCCTTTTTCATAGCCCCTCATGCTGTTGAGTCGATAGACCGGTCAACCCCCCGGCCAGGGGAGGTCGACCGTCATTTAAAGACGCCTTGGGGGCGTCTATCGGCTACAAGCCCGAAACCCGCTGCGATGATCCTGGTGAAAGCGAGATAGCCGGTGGCTCAGCTCTTCGAAGCGGTCGCTTCCCGTGAGCGACACACAGGCCCTGATGCCCTCGTGCCGGTCGCTTCCCGCTGTGGTCAACGATATGGCGCTAATCCCATAATAAAGCAGTTCCTCCACGAGCTGCACACCGGAAAATGTCGGATAGCATACGGTGAAATAAAACCCGTCTGCCAGCGGTTTATCGCCATCTCTGTCGTAAACCAGGGAAAAACCGTTTTCGGTAAACAGCTTTTTCATCACCCGGGCCCGCTCACCGTACTCGCTGACCGCCGCCACGAAATCGTACTGCCCGTCGTTGGCGGCCTTGAGAATCGCAGCCAACCCATACTGGGTACTGTGGCAGATGCCCGAACACATGGCATAAACCGCTCCAAAGAGATAGGCATAGCCGAACACGTCGCTTCCGAAATAGGTCGCCAGGTTGTCTCCGGTGGAGTTAAACAATTGATCGGATACTGCCGTCATGCCGATGCGCTGACCTGCCAGGCTAAAGGACTTGGACGAAGAGACCAATAAAATGTAGTTGTCCGTGTACCGGGCCACGGTAGGAATAAACGGTGGCTGGCCGGGCTTGGAGTAATCTTGGCGAAAATCCATGCCAAAATAGGCCAGATCTTCAAGGGCCACAACATTGTAGCGTGTGCAAAGCTCGCCGATGATGCTCAGTTCCTCCTCGGTAAAACATATCCAGGACGGATTGTTGGGATTGGAGTAGAGCAATGCGGCCACATCCCCGCATTCCAGGTAGCTGATGAGCTTTTCCTTGAGTTTGGCCCCCCGGTAGTCATAGACATCGAAACGGTCAAAAGAAAGTCCCAGCACTTTGGCCTGGAGCTTGTTGACCGGAAATCCCGGGTCGATAAACAGGATCTTCTCTCTTCCTTTGATCCGGCGTCCGGTCATCATCATCGCCAGATAGCATCCCTGCATGGCCCCCACGGTGGGAAAACATCCGGCGGGGGCCACATGGATGTCCATGAAGCATTTGAGAAACCGGGAGATCTCGCTTTTTAGGGTCGGGACGCCGTCAAAGGGAGGATAGGTGGCCCCCACGCCGGCGCGAAGCGCTTCGATTTCCGCTGAAACCTCCGGCTCCGGGGGAGCCAGCCCGGGAATTCCCATTTCCATCCGGATAAACCGCGCTTGGCTTTGGGTTTCGATGGCACTGACCAACCGGTTCAGCTCCCGGATGGAAGCCATGCCTACCGACTGAAGGCCGCTTTTTTCTATACATCTCCGGACAATATCACTGGCAATGGGAGTATCTGTCATCGTCTGTTCCTTCCCTTTGGCCATTGTTCACAACAATGGGTACCGGCCGCCTTCGGCCAACGGTTTATTTGCACATCATAAGATGCATCGCTCATCGGTTTTCCTTATATCAAATATCGACGACCCTTTTGATTTTAGGCTCAGGCACGCAAAATCCTCCGGGCATGATTTTGTTGATCGCCTTGACCCATCGCTCCGGATCCTGAACCGACCAAGCCATGGCATCTATGCCCGTTTCTGTATGATATTCCACATGCAGCATTAAATGTTTCGCCTTGCGGCTCGCGTGAGATTTCACCGTAGAAGCGGTCACGATAGAATTGATCGGGATACCATCCGCACGGCCGGGAAATGCCCCCACAAAACAAATGTTTTTTTGGGTCAGGGCCAGAATGCCTGGGCGGGTAAGTTGATACCGTCCCCGGGATGCGGCTCCCAAAGACCTGGCATCCAGGCATATTCTCAAAATCACCGCACCTCCGGTGGTCTCGTAAAGCCGCGATAGCCGCTTCTGGCCCATTTTTCGCCGCATTGCCAGCACCACGCTGGTGGTGGCGACAATCACCCCGGCAACGATGACTGGAATCCATACCACGCCGATCTTCACTTCAAAGCCTCCTCATGGAAACTTCCGGACGAATCGATTTTCTCCGCACCCGGCTGGCACCGAAATGTTTTTTTGAAGCCGTTGCTTTTTTCTTTTTTTTCTGGCAAATTTATAGGTGTTGGCGCTTATTCAAGGGAATAGCGTTGTCTTTTACAAAAATGACGAAGGAAAAAGTTGTTGACGATCGGATTCTTTATCCTTGAACACGCAATAAACGGAAACCTTCATGCACGGATACATCGCCCGCCAGCCGATTTTCGACAGCAGTCTCAAAATTTTTGGTTACGAACTGTTGTTCAGAGACGGCCTCGCCAATTATTTTCCCGACGTCGAAGGCGACATGGCCACATCCGAGTTAATTTCCAGCGCCTTTCTCACCAGCGGCCTGCAAACCTTCACGGGGCGGAAAAAAGCCTTCATCAATTTTACGGCCAAATTGCTGCTTGCCCGTGTTCCCTTTGTGTTTCCCAAAGAAATAACCGTCGTTGAAATTCTGGAAAACATTGAGCCTGACCCAAATATCATAGAGGCTTGCCAGGAAATCAAAAACAAGGGCTACATGCTGGCCCTAGACGATTTTTCATATCACCCGCGCTTTGAAGCCTTTGTCAACGTCGCCTCGATTGTTAAAATCGATTTTCAAAGCAATAGTATTGAAAATATCTCCCATGACGTCAAACGACTTAACAGCCATACAAAATTGCTTCTTGCGGAAAAGATCGAAACCCAAGAAGAATTTAAAATGGCACAAAAAATGGGTTTTGAGCTGTTTCAGGGGTATTTTTTTGCCAGACCCGTGGTTCTTTCCAGAAAAAAACTGACCACTCAAAAGACCGGTATGCTGATGATCATGGCCCAAATGAGTCACCCTAATTTTGAACTTTCCAGAATCGAAAGGCTCATCTCCCATGATGTCACCCTGTCTTTTAAACTGCTTCGCTATATCAACTCAGCTTACTATCGCAGTCTCGAGGAAGTCACCTCCATTCGCCAATGCATTGTTTTACTGGGTCAAAAAGGGGTGCAGCGGTTTATCGCGCTGATGGCCATGGCTCAACTCGGTGAGGGAAAGCCGGATGAACTGGTTCGGCTTTCGGCGATCCGGGCCCGGTTTTGTGAACACCTTTCTGAACTCCCCGAAAATACGATTGAAAACTCTGCCGCTTATTTCACGATGGGTCTGTTTTCTCTCATCGACGCCCTGTTGGACGATACCATGGAAAATGTCATGAAACAACTCCCGCTGTCTAACTCCATTAAGCAAGCCCTGATAGACAGCACCGGGCCGATGGCCTCTGTGCTTTTGCTGGCCTCGGCCTATGAAGCCGGGCAATGGGATCAGGCGACGCACTATGGCGCCATGC
>JBJKSK010000398.1:0-10810 GCA_046704125.1 Desulfobacterales bacterium
TCTGCCACTTGGTGTGGTGGGGCAGAATCCCGGCATGCAGCATGTCCGGATTGGTCACCACCACGTGGCCCTGTTTGCGGATGACCCGCCTGGCGTCATCGGGGGTGTCCCCGTCGTAGGTAAAGGTCTTGATGTCCGCCTCGAGCTCGCCGATGAGCCCGTGCACCTCGTTCATCTGATCCTGGGCCAGCGCCTTGGTGGGAAATAGATACAGCGCGCGCGTCTCGGGTTCATCGAGGATTTGCTGGAGAACGGGAAGGTTATAGCACAGGGTCTTGCCGCTGGCGGTCGGGGTGACCAGCACCACGTCCCTGCCCCGGCGGATGAGATCCACGGCGCGCGCCTGGTGGCTGTACAGCCGGCTTATGCCGCGCTTTACCAAGACCGCATGAAGCCGTGGGTTCACCCAGTCCGGGTACGGGGCAAACCGGCCGCAAGAGGCTGAAAAGTGCTCGATGGCGGTGGCGTTTTCCCGAAAGCGGCGGTTTTCTTCCGTGCGTTTCAGCCACTCGGCCAGACTCAATTTTGCCATGCGTCACCCTGGGGAAAACGAGGTCTTTTGACAGTCAGACGATGATCTCAGGAACCTGGCGTCAAGTCAATCGGTAAAGATTCCAGGATAGACCATCCTATTTGATATCGGCCCCTCTCAGGATGAGCAGCTCCTTTAAAATCAAGCGGTGGCACCTGCTTTCGTCTTCGCAGTAACAGCCGATGGAGAAATCGGCCCGGTGGGAAAGCGCGGCCAGCAGGTCCAGGTCTTTGCTGGTCTCGGGCCTTTTCAGCTCGGCGATAAACTTCTTTTTGAACTGCTTCCAGGATTTTTCATCTGCCGCGGCCCGGGCTTCCTTGACCAGCGATTCGCTTGGGGCCAGATTGGGAAACCACACGTCATAGATATCTTTGGCGGCGTAATCCTGCTTTCGCACTCCCCTTGGAGGACGGCGCACCGTACCGATTCGCAATCCTTCGTCAACTTGCCTGGGGCTGCCCAGCCTGACGATTCTGATGGCCATGTCGCCTCCTTTCGTTCATCGTTTCACTCCCCGGATGGTGTGAACAGTTTCCGGTACCCGGCGGGTTCTAAAACTTCTTCCGACCACGGTGCCGATCAGCGCACCGATGATGGCCCCGGCGACAAACTCGGAAAACCAGTGGATTGTGGCCGACACGCCGATGCCCACATAAAGGGCGTACCAGGCGGTCACCCACCGGATAAGCTTGTTTTCAGGAAACAATTGCCACAGTGCCGCCGCCATGGCGAAGGCGACCGTGGTGTGCGACGAGGGCCAGCCCCAGAACATCCCCCCGCGCAGAAACCCGAAGCGAAACCCATGGCTGCTGTCGATCAGTGTCCCCGGGCCGAAGAAACGGGGCGGCGGGATCCGGCCGGTAAAGACCTTGTAGGCCGAGGAGACCGCCAGGCCCAGGAAGGCGGACTGACCCAGGGCATAGGCGGTGTTCTTGAGCTTAAAATCTCTTGCCGGCAGCCCGACGGCCAGCAGGATCAGCGGGATGACCACGGGCAGAAACATTCCCAGCCGCACCGCGGGAAAAAGAAGCTCGCGCAAAAGCGGGACGCGTGTGGCTGTAAAATAATACCAGTCGAAGCCGGAAGTGACAATAATCACCGTCAGGGCGATGGCCAGAAGGTGCCCCAGAATATTGAGGCCCTTGAAACACCCGAGGGCGTTTCGGGGCAGTTGGTAGAGAAATCCTCGCATCCCCTCACGGATTCATCGGCAGGTTGGCGGTTTTCAGATCTCCCCGGGCCCTTTGACCCGCAAACGTAGTACCCGGGGCGTCCACAGGACTCTCCGGGTTTCCATATCCCTATAAACCGGTATCGTCAAGCAGCCGCCCTGCCTTTTATCCTGCCGGCGCCGCAGCAGAGGCCTTGAACCCTTCAGGCGCTGGGGTTATAGTCAGGTCAAGATTGGAGGACAGGTGATGGCGTTATCGGTGTTAGATCTTTATGCACGGGTTCTTCCTCAAACCAACTGCGGCGATTGCGGATATCCGACCTGCATGGCATTTGCCAGTATGGTCGTGTCCCGGAAACTGCCCCTTGCCGGGTGCCCCCATCTGCCGGCAGACACCCTGGCCCGTTTCCAGCCCGAATTGGATGCTCAGCATGCCGCCGGCAAATGGACCCAGCGAGACCTGGCCGCCGACGCGCTGAAATGGGCCAGACAACGGGCCGCCTCCATGGCGCTGGAAGATTTGCCGGCGCGCATCGGCGGCGAGGTGGCCGTCATCGACGGCGAAACGGTTCTGGTTCTGCCCTATTTCGATTCCGTGATTCATGTCCGCCCCGGGTCCGTCAGGCATGCCGATGGCAGGCCGCTTGGCCGCTGGGAGCAGGTGTTTATCTTCAATCACATGGCTCACGGCGGTTCAAGGCCGCCCACCGGGCGATGGAAGGCCCTTCAGGATTTTCCCAATACGGTCTCCAAAATCAAATCCATGAAAACCCATGTGGAGGCGCCCCTGGCAGAGCGTTTCGCCGGCTGTCCCGGGCAACTGGCGGCCGCGGCCCTTCGCATCGGGGGCAAGGACGTTTCGGCAAGAACACAGTCGGCCGATCAGGCCTTTCGGTTTACCCCCCTGCCCCGAATCCCGTTGATGCTGCTTTTCTGGGATGGTGACGACTCAGCCGGGTTTGATGCGGAAATCAAACTGGCCTTTGACGAGACGATTACCGAACACCTGGACATCGAATCCATCCTGTTTTTAAGCGAGCACATCGCCAAATTGCTGCTTGGACAGCCCGATTGAAAACCAGCTTTGATTTTTTTCTGTTTTTTCGCTACGATGACAAACAGCCATCCCACACGCTGTGTGAAAATCGTCTTTATCGTGAAGGTGGCCGATAACCGTTATCATAATGTTTGGCTGCCAATTTCGTAAAGCACCGGGAAAATCGCCAGGGTCTGACACCACCCGGCAACGATGAAAAGGTAACGGTCAGCGCCATGTCAAACGCATGTTCCGGCTTCTGGAAACAGTTTATCTCAAGGGTCGATAGCCGTATCCATGAGGGTTCCAGCCCGGTGCGCGTCCACCAGAACAGGCTGCTGCACGCCTGTCTGATCTTCGCCCTGCTTTTCGGGCCCGTCTTGTGCGTCCTTTCCGATATCAAAGCGTGGCAGCAGGGCCTGACCGGCGTAGTGTTCATCTTTACCGGTGCCTATGCCGCCGTGTGTGCGATTATCCTCATCCGGCCGATCCCCTACCGGGCCCGGGCCATCTGTCTCGTCTGCGTTTTCTTTTTAATCGCAGTGGCATCGCTTTGGGCGGGTTCTGTTTCCGGCTCGGCCCGGCTGTGGTTTATCATCAGCTGCTTTTCGTCCTGCCTGCTTTTGGGCTTCTGGAGCGCTGCCGTAGCGTTGCTGATGTCGGCCGTCTCGCTCACGGTCTATGCCCATCTGGTGATAGGCCACAGTGTCCAGCTGCATCCGGTCGTCCCCGGTTATCTGTTCTGGTCTGTCCTCATATCCAGTTTCATCGGCATCGGCGGCTTTATCGTGGTGGTTCAAACAATTCTCATGCGAAGCATGCAGCATGTCATCGACCACCAGACCGAGACGGTCTCCCAGCTGAGGCTCAATGAACAGCGCTACCGGGATCTTTTGGACAATGTTCCCGATGTCATCTGCCACGTGAAGCGATCCGGATCCATTGCCTATATCTCACCGCTGATCGAGTCGGTGACAGGTGCCGGTTGCGAAACACTCATCGGCTCCCCGATGGAGCACATGGTCATGGAGGAAGACATCCCGATTCTGCGCGGGCAGATTTTGGCCGCGCTTTCCGGGGCAGCCACCTCAAACCGGTTTCGATTGCGCTCAACCAAGGGAGAGCCTGTCTGGGTAAAGGCCATGGCTTCAGCCTACCGGTATTTCGATGAGATCGTCGGTGTGCTCTTGATCATCCAGGATATTTCGGAGCAAACCAGCACGCGCCAGCTCATGGAAATGTCGCTTTTTTCGCTGGGCCATACCCAGGATGCCATCTACTGGATCGACAAGGCCGCCAAGTTTCGTTTCGCCAACGACTCGGCGGCCGCGATGCTGGGATACGAGATGGACAAGCTGCTCACCCTGTCCATTTCCGACATTGACCCCAACTTGCTGGAAACGGATTGGCCGGCACGCTGGAGGCTGCTGAGGCGCCGGAAAAGCATCTCGTTTGAAACCTTTTACACGCGCACCGATGGCGTGGTGATCCAGATGGAGGTGTCGGCCAACTACGTCTGCTACGGCAACACCGAGTATTGCTGCGCGGTGGTACGAGACATCACCCAGCGCAAGAAAAAGGACACCCGGCTGCGTGAGATCGAAACCCGCCTGCAGGTCGCTTCACGCCTGGAGGCCCTTGGTTCCCTGGCAAGCGGTGTCGCTCACGACTTCAACAATATTTTGGCCGCCATCACCGGGTATTCCGAGCTGTCCCTGTTAACGCTAAAGGATGACCCCCGGCTGTCCGGGCACCTGTACCAGATCCTGAAAGCGGCGATCCGGGCAAAGGACCTGGTGCAGCAGATTGTCTCCTACAGCCGACCCCCTGCGGCAAAAAAGGAAAGTCCGGTCCAGATCGACATCATCATCAAGGAAGTGCTCAAACTGCTGCGCTCGACGCTGCCCGCGATGATAAAAATCGAGCAGTTTCTCCAGACCTCACCCAGGGTGCTGGCCGATCCGACCCGGATCTATCAGCTGGTGATGAACCTTTGTGTCAACGCCGCCCACGCGATGGAGGCAGGCGGCGGGACGCTGACGGTCAGCCTGTCCGAGGAGAGCCACAACGCCGTAATCGCCGTGCAGGAAACCGGAACCGGTATGGCGCCTGAAATGCTGGAACAAAACTTTTCACCCAATTTTACCACCAAGGGCGATAAAGGCACGGGACTTGGCCTGGCCACGGTACTGGATATCGTGACGGCCTACCAAGGCACGCTTCGGGTCGACAGCCGTGTCGGCTGGGGTTCCCGGTTTTCCGTAAACCTGCCGATGGCCGCCACGCCGTCGGCTCCCGCCGAAAACCGGCAAGCGCCATTGCCTGTCGCGGATGACCATCTGGCCGGAAAAACCGTTTTGTACGTTGAAGACGAAACCTCAATCGGGCAATTGGTCAAGATCTACCTGGAGCAGTGCGGCTACAAGGTCATCTGGCTTCCTTCGCCGGTAGACGCCCTGGCGAAAACTCAAGAGCCGCAGACTGCCATCGATGTGGTGGTGACCGACCTTTCCATGCCCGGCATGCGCGGGGATAAACTGGCCGCCAGGATAGCGGCCCTGCGCCCGGATCTGCCTATTATTCTGTACACCGGGCATATGCCCGCCGACCTGGACATGACCCACATCCGGGCCGTTTTGATAAAACCGGTGGTCATGAGCCAATTGGCCGCCATCATCGCCACGCAACTGCGCGGCAAGCCGGATCCGGCAGGCCGTTGAAGCGTTCAGGCCACCGATCGTCAAATCGATGCCGGCGGCCACACGGCATCGGATCACTTCGAAATCATGGCGGCTGAACCCAAAGACAGGCACCAATACGAGGCACAACCCAGATTCCGGAGCAGGTTCATTTTTTTTATTGCATTTTTCAACTAAATGAAATATGGATCGTTTGAAAACGACTCAGCTTTCTGACATGGATCCGTTGATAGAAAGCGGGTTGTTCCCGTCTCTTGAACCCAGGCCGCCGGCGCGCCCGAAACGGGCGGCTCAGCGCAACCTGGGCTGCTATTGACGTAGGCGAAGGAGTTCACCGCGGCAAGCGCCGAAACCGCCAAACGGCTAATAACTCCTGACAGTTTCAACGGGCTGCAAGGCTTTTTGAGGCTTGAAAGGAGTGCCGCGTGTCGCCGATAGTCACCCATCTGCTTGTTAATCTCCTCCAGGTTGCCTTCGTCGTGGTCTTTTCGCCGCTGGTCGAAGGCGTGCTCAACCGGCTGGAGGAGATCATCCAGGGCAAACACGGCCCCAGCATCTTCCAGACCTACTTCGATATCTGGAAGCTGTTTGGCAAGGACGAGGCGGTCTCCGAGAAAAGCACGTGGGTCTTTCGCTTCGCGCCCTTTATCAATTTCGTGATGCCCATCTTCGTGGTGTTGCTGATTCCCGCGCTTACGGCGTATCCCCTTTTCTTTGCCTTTATGGGCGACATGGTGGCCGTCGGCTTTCTCATGGCTATCGGCGGCTTTTTTGTCGCCCTGGCCGCCATGGACACGGGCAACGTATACGGCCCGGTGGGTGCCAGCCGTACCCGCATGGTGGGATTTCTGGCCGAGCCCGTGTTCATGATGGTGTTTTTCAGCGTGTCGTACGTGGCCAATTCCACCATCCCCTACATCGTGAATGCCACGTGGGCGGCCTCCTGGGCGAGCATGCTGCAGCCCGCCCACCTGCTGGTAGCCGTCGCCTTCCTGATGTTGATCCTCGCCGACGAGGGACGCATCCCCGTGGACAGCGCGGCGGGCAAGGTCGAAATCGCCATGATCGGACATTCCAAGGGCCTTGAGTACTCGGGCACCGGCGCCGCGTTGATGAAATGGGCAGGCGCGATGAAGCTGATGATCCTGGCCATCGTCTTTTTAAATGTGCTGATCACGCCGTGGGGTTTGGCGGCAACGACGCACTGGGCCGATGTTTTCTGGGCCATTCCCAAGGTCCTTGGCAAGATCCTGCTGTTTGTGATCGGGCTGGCGTTCATCGAGACGAGCCTTGCCAAGCTGCGGCTGTTTCGCATCAGCGAATTCCTCGCGCTGGCCTTTGTCATCTGCCTTTTTGCCATGAGCGTGCGTCTGGTGGGGATCATCTTATGAAACGGAGCACGCCGGCATGAATCCTCACGCACTCGAAATCGTCCGCGCCATCGACGGCTTCGTGGCCGCGCTGTTTATCATATTCGGGCTGGGCATCATCGTCACGCGCCAGATGCTGGGTATGCTTTATCTGTTCATGTTCCACGCCTTGGCGCTGGCCGCTTCCGCCATCGTGCTGGCCGTGGCGCTTGACAGCGCCCACCTTGGCTGGGTGGCGGCCATTACCGTGGCCACCAAAGTCATCGCCGTGCCGCTGGTGCTGCGCTGGGCCGCCGGCAGCCAGATCTACGAACGCCGTGAGGTGGACCAGGTACTGACCATCCCCGTATCGGTGCTGCTTGCCGCTGTGCTGGCGCTGATCGCCTGGGTCTGCGCCAACCCTATCGTGCATGCGGTGGTAGACCGGCCTTTTGCCCCGATCAATCTGCCCACGGGACTCATGGCCATCTTTTTCGGAGCCTTCACGATCGCGGTGCGCCGTGAGGGCGTGGCGCAGCTCATGGGTCTGCTCATCATGGAAAGCGGCGCCTTTTTCGCCTCGATCTCCATTGTCCATAACCTTTCGATCATCGTGGAGATTGCCGCCGCCGTCGATGTCCCCATTGCCGCGCTGGTCATCGGGCTGCTCATCCGCAGCATCCACCGCGTGACCGGAATGACGCGCGTCGGACACCTTGCCGAGCTGCGGGAGAGGCCCTGAGATGGAACTCGCCCTGATTCTCATCGTTCCCGCCCTGGCCGTGGTCGTCTCGGCGCTCAACCGGCGCATGGCACCGTGGGTGACGCTGGCTGCCATGACAGCCACCCTGGGCCTCGCGATCGCCTCGGCGCTTCGCGTCACCGATAATGGGCTTATTTCAGCGGTTTATGGCGAACTGTCCCTGGACTCACTGGCCGCCGTTTATCTGTTGCTGGTGGCCTTTGTGGGCGTGACCGCGGCGCTGTACTCCATGGGCTACCTGCCGGCGCGAATGGAAAGGGCAATGCAAATCCCGCAGCCCCAAGGCTGCCCGGGGGCGCAGGCACCGGCCTTGTCCGCAGACGACAACGAACCCGGCCGGGGCGGCTTTTTGGGGAAGGGTTCCGGGGCAGACCCTGTCAGAGCCCGGCAATACTACGCGCTGTTTAATCTGTTCCTGGTGTCCATGCTCGCGGTGCCGCTGCTTTCAAATCTGGCCGTGATCTGGATCGCCATCGAGCTGACGACCATTTTTTCGGCCTTTCTCGTCGCCCATGAAAACCGGCCGGAATCCCTCGAGGCGGCATGGAAGTATGTCGCGCTTACCAGCATGGGCGCGATGATCGCCCTGTTCGGCGTGCTGCTGCTCTACTACGGTATCTACCAGGCGGGCCAACCGGTCACCTGGCGGGGACTGACGGCCGCCGCGCCGCGCATGCATCCGGCCATCCTGCTGATGAGCTTTTCGCTCTGGCTCATTGGTTTCGGCGCCAAGGCCGGTCTGGTGCCGCTGCACACCTGGCTGCCCGACGCTCACAGCCAGGCACCGGCCTCCATCTGCGCCCTGCTTTCCGGCGTGGAGACCAGCGGGGCATTGTACATGCTGTTAAGAATCTACCCCGCGCTTGGCGTTAATCCGAAGATTTCCCACCCGGCCCTGTGGTATCTGACCGCGGGGTTGATCACCGCCGGGGCCGCGGCGTTTCTGCTGATCCAGGTGCAGGACTTCAAGCGGCTGTTTGCCTACTCGACGGTGGAGCATATGGGCATCATCCTCACCGCCTGCGGCCTGGGCGCGGCCTCGCATGAACTGGGCGCCGTGTATCAGTTCTTTGCCCACGCCTTCACCAAATCCTTCTGCTTTTATGCGGCAGGCCTTGCCACCGTGGTCTTTGGAACTCAGGAGATAAAGGCCGTGCGCGGACTGATCAGCCGCAGCCCGGTGGTCGGCTGGGCGCTGGTCATCGGGGCTATCGCGATTGCCGGCTCACCGCCGTTTGCGCTGTTTATCTCCGAGTTCCAAATCCTGGCCACCGGCTACGGCAGCGGGCAATACCTGGCCACGAGCCTGCTCACGGCCTTTATCGTGCTTGCCTTCATCGCCATTGTCTGCCGTGTGGGCCACATCGCCTTCGGGGAGCCGTCCGCCGCCGACAAGGTGCACCTGCCGGCCACCGGCGTCACGGCGCTGGTCATCGCCTTCATTCCGATATTTGTTTTCGGCTTCTACCTGCCGCCGCCGCTTGCCAAACTCATCCATCACGCCGCGGCACTCCTGGGAGGCGCGCGGTGAGCCGGCTGGCCAACATCGCTGAAACGCTGCGCGCCGCGCATCCCGATCTGGATCTGCGCGAGGCCGCCGATCGGATTGTCGCGGCGGCGGCGCCGCAGACCGTTCCCGCCCTCACCAGGGCCCTGGTTCAGGACGAAAATTTCGAGTTCGCCACACTCCTGGTCGAACAACCGGCCACAGACGCCGCCTACAGCGTCCACTACTTTTTCTATTCACCCGGCGACGCGGTCATGGCCGAGATTATCACCACCGCGGTGCGCGGCGATAAGCTGCCGGCCATCAGCGATCAAATTCATGCCGCCGACTGGCATGAGCGCAGGGCGGAAGACCTGTTCGGCATCCGTTTCGTGGGCCATCCATTCCTGGGGGACTTCGTGCTCCATGATGACGGATGGCCGGAAGACGTCGCCCCGATGCGCCGCGACTTCGATCCCAGCCAGCGTCCCCGCGAGCCGGGGCGCGGCGAGGCCTGGCAACCGCGCCGCCTGCTCGACGAACCGGGCGCGCTGGTGTTTCCCGTGGGCCCGGTGTGGGGTGACTATGCCGATGCCGGCCTGTGGCTGCTGGAGACTCCCGGCGAGCAGATCCGCCAGGCGCACACACGGCTATTTTATAAGTATCGGGGCGTAGAAAAAATCGCCGAAGGCCAGACGCCCGAACAGGGTCTGCTGCTTGCCGAACGCTTCAGCGGCAACGCCGCCTTTGCCCATGGCTGGGCCTACTGTCTCGCGCTGGAAAAGCTTTCCAGCTGCATTGTGCCGCCGCGGGCGCAGGCCCTTCGAATGGTCTTCGCCGAACTGGAACGCGTGCGCTACCACGCCGGTACCATCGCCCAGCTGGTCGGCTCGACCGCCCTTAGCGTCGGCAAGGCGATGGGTCAGGAAATCGAAGAAAAACTGCTGAGACTCGCCGGCGAGGTCTGCGGGCATCGCTACCTGTTCGGAGTGGTCGCGCCGGGCGGACTGGCCTTTGCGCCGGAGGCGGCCGCGCTCGCACGCCTGGCCGAAACCACGGCCGAGGCCGCGGCGGAGCTTGCCGAGCTCGACCGCCTGCTCACGCATAGCTCGAGCTTTCTCGACCGGCTCGAGGAGATGGGAACCCTGACTGCCGAACTGGCGAAAAGCTATGGGGTTGTCGGACCCGTGGCGCGCGCGTCGGGAAGATCTCTGGACCTGCGCCGGGCGCTGCCCTATGGCGGTTATAAGCAAGCGGCTCCGGCCGTACCCCTGGAGGTCGAGGGAGACGGCTACGCCCGATTGCGTGTGTTCTTTGCCGAGATCCGGGCCAGTGTCGAGCTGATCCGGGCCCAGCTGCAAAATCTTCCGCAAGGCCCGGTTTCCGTGCCGTGGCGCGCCGAACCCGGCGGGGTGCTCGCCTGGATCGAGGCGCCCGCCGGCGCCACGTTTCACTGGCTGCGGCTCGACGCCGGGGGACGCGTCGCCAGGCTGCGCCTCGGCTCGCCCAGCTTTCGCAACTGGCACGCGTTTCACCGTACCCTGGAAGGGGCCGCCTTCCAGGATTTTCCGATCATCCTGGCAAGTTTCGGCTTGTCCGTCGCAGAAAGTGACCGCTGATGAGCAACTGGCCCATTCGCAGCCTGGTAAAAGGCATCCGGACCACCCATTGGCCGCGCGCCGAGGAGTTTAGCCCGGGTGTCACCCCGGGCCGGCCGAAGGCGGCGCCCGGTGTGCCGCCAGCCACGGCCACGCGTTCCGCCACCGGCCGGGTT